>WTKE01000035.1 GCA_011524525.1 Bacillus sp. (in: firmicutes)
AGCTTCCTAATGCTTCTACTGCTCCTGCTGGTGCAGATTTAGAAAGTATTGTAATTGACAAGAATACTGGCAAGTTGTACATCACATCGTTTAATTAGCACTAGGGCGTGTCTTCTTGCTTCGGAGATCCCCCTAAATCCCCCTTAAAAAAGGGGGACGAGCGAGTATGGCTCCCCCCTTATTAAGGGAATTTTGATTACCTAGGGTAGGCTATTGCTTACCGTTTGAATCTGAACCCACATTCTTCACTTTGTGAGGAATGTGGGATATATTTTTTTGGGAGATTAACTACTAATTGATGGAGATATAAATTCTAGGACTTTGGACTTAACTAAATATAAAAATGCTATCAGGTATAACACATTCACAACAATTAGTAAGCTTTTACCTATCCAAGAGTCAATTATAGAGAAACTAGCAATTGTTGCTACTAGCACCAACAATTTTTCTACTTTGGGAGTTAATCGGAAACGGGTGGAAATAATTCGAGCGGATTTGAGCTGATTTTTATCAAAAAAATATCATTAATATCGTTGGTGGGCAGTGCCTAGCAACGATATTGACTTGTTTATTTTATCTGTTTAAAGCACTGCCCACCCTAAATAAACTGCTTCAAACCCTTGACCTCTAAAATAATCAGCCAGTTGAGCCTCTACTGGTGGCAATCGCTTTTGGTCAGCTACAAGACGCTTATCCAGAAGCAAACATAGAAATTGTCTCTTTGAAAAAGAAGGGAAGGAATAGGGACAAGCTTCATATCAAGGCAGATACTTCAACCCAAGCTGATTATTCTGTTCTCCATGCACAATATTTTCCCAATTTAGATGATATGAAATCTTTATCTCCAGAAGCTATGCAAGCACTGCTAGCAGATATAGGTGCAACTATTAATCTGCTGTCTGGTCTACTGTAAACTAGATATCAGCACCCTGATATTTCCATCCAGAATTCTCAACAAGGAGATACAAATATGACCGAAAATCACAAGACCAACAAAGATAACGTTAATTATAACAATATCAAAGGCGACTATATCCAGGGCAACAAGGAAGACACCATCACCCAAAGTGGCTCATTTGCTGTAGTTGTTAACAAGGGAAATATTAATGCCCACAATGTAGGCAAAAGCATCAATGAATCTCAACCTCAATCCCTAGCCCAAGCAGCAGCCGAAATTCAACAGCTTTTAGAGCAACTGTCCCAAACTAACCCGACTTCAACCAATGCTCAAAAAATGGCGGTGGTAGCTGAGGCGGTAGATCACATTGAACGTGACCCCACCCTAAAAGCTAGGGTGATTAACGCACTAAAAATGGGGGGGATAGAGGCATTTAAAGAAGCGATAGATCATCCCTTGGTCAATATTTTGGCTGCAGGCATGGAAGGTTGGAAGGAAGCCGAGTAAAGTGTTTTTTTACTAGGGAGCGACATGCAAGCTAAAATCGATACTGAGTAATAATTTCAGCCCATAAGCTATAAAAAGATAAATGCTGTTTTGGGCAGACCTTGGACGTAGTTATAGTCGCTCCCTCAGTTTTTTTTTGTTCAGGGAAAGTCACTAGAATGGTTAAAGGGTGGAGAAATCCTTAATTTTACTGGTGCGTATATTGGTAAACTGCTGGAGCTTGAAATGTGGATATGGCGGAGAACATATTACCTGAGCAGCACAAGATTGACACGGAAAGCTGTAATTATAGGGAATCGCTCGAAGGTGACCAAATCCAAGGCAACAAGGGAGACACCATCACCCAAAGTGGCCCATGTGGTGTGGTTGTTAACAAGGGAAATATTAATGCCCACAATGTAGGCGAAACCATCATTACAATAAATAAACACTATGTTGAAGGGCAATGTACTCACCAGCAAGATATAGGGTGGGAAACTTCAAGAAGAGTTGAAGCAATTGCTGAGGAGTACACCCACCTGTTTATAGGACGCGAAGACGAACAGCAGCAGTTAGATCAGTTCCTGAGTGAGAATAGAAGTGGTGTATTGATAGTTACTGGTGGCGCTGGTTTCGGTAAATCAGCATTGTTAGCAAACTGGAAACAGAGACAAGGTAAGCATGGCTGTTTCGTAGTTTATCACTGCTTCAGTTATCGCTACGACAAGACCCGCTCTGTTCTGGAATCTTATCGAAACTTGCTCAACCAGCTCTTTATCTACTATGGAGGAATCGAAGACCGAACCTTACCCAGTGATGAGAACAGGTCACGAGACAGGTTACTCCATTTAGTAGATGAACATGGTTCACGGAAAGGTCAACCTCTAGTCATTATTCTAGACGGCTTGGATGAGGCAGAAAATCCCTTTGACCCGCCATTTCTCCCTGCCTTGCCAGAAGGAGTGTTTGTCATCGCTTCGGCTAGAGCTGAAGCCGAAGAGGAACCAGACTATTTGCGTAACTGGACAGATGGTGCTCACTGGCTACATCTAAAACGCTTACCCCACCAAGCAATTCCACTTTGGTTAGAAAAGAAAGGAGGTAATTTAACTGAGTATGCACGGGATGAAAGTTTTATACAAGAACTGGATGAAATAACAGATGGATTCCCACTCTATCTGCGTTTCCTTATTGATGAGTTAAGCATAACACAAACAGAAAACCTCCGAGCAATACTGAGGCAAAGTCCAAGGGGGTTTAGTCAATATGTGAAAAAGCAGTTTAAACTACTTGCGAAAGTCGAGGAACTTAAGAAAAGTAGGGAAAACCAAGATTTATTTGCTCTACTATCAGTAGCGTTAGGAGCATTGTCAGAGGATGATCTAGAAGAGTTGACTGATTTAACGAGCTGGGACTTTGCTAATTTACCTTGGCCGGTGGCACGCTGGTTTAGTATTAAAAACAATCTTTACAGCTTTAGTCACCCGTTGCTAGCGCAGGAGTTTCAAAAAGCGCTAACACAGAAACAGGCTAATTCTGCTAAGAAGAAATTAATCGATTACTGTAGTCATTGGCAAGAACACCAGAGTCCTTACGCGCTGCGACATTATGCAGAACACCTACAGAAAGCTCAACAGTTAGAACAGTTGTATTGTTTGGCACGGGATAAAACTTTTGCTGTTACTCAACATCAACAGATTCTTGATGAACCTGACTTATCTTTAAAGGTTGTGCGAACAGCGTTGCGAAGTGCTGCTGATACCGACGATCCGGTGGCAATGGCTGAGTTTATGTTACTACATGCCAAGCGTCTACTGGAGACAATGGAGCAGGAAACACCTCTAGATGTAATGCGAAGAGGAAACCTAGAACGAGCGTTACACCTAGCAGACTTGTACGACACTAAACTCCGTGTGTTGTGGTATTTACTACTGGCATGGGAATTAAAGGACGAAAGTAGATTTGAGGAGGCACAGGAAATACTGAAAAAGTTAATAAAAAATGATTTACCGCTTTTTTTAAGGGGTGCAACAGACTGGCAAAACAACTATGCGACCTATCTCCTCACACATGTTTTTGAAATTAATCAGGAAGTTTGTGTTGAATTACATCGGAAGCTTTTAGAACATAATGACTGCTGTCGCTCGTTGTGTAAGCTATTCATAAAGTATGGTGACTTTTCCAATGCCATCAAAACGGCAAAAGAGCTTAGTTCTAAACTGGAGAAGTTTTTCGAGCTACGAAGTATAGCAGTTTCGCAGAAAAGAAAGGGCAAAGCCGAAGCAGCAAGGTTAACCTTAGCCGAAGCCCTCGAAGGTAGCCGAAAAGTATTTCCACATGTCGGCTGCATATGGGAAATGACAGAAATTGCGGAGTTACATGCTGAACTAGGTTACCATAAATTAGCACAAGAAATTTTTAACGAAGCAATCGAGACAGCACAGAAATTTGAAAGCCAAGAATACAGAGTAAAAGCCCTAATTGGTATATCTAATTCTCAGGTTAATATTGGTTGGGCAAGTCATGCTTTCAAAACGCTTCGACAAATCCAAATTGATGAGCAAAGTCAATTAGAAAAATATTTGAAAGTTAAACTTTTAGAAGCTACTGCAAATCTAGAAGCAATAAACGGAGATTTAGAGCAAGCAAAAACAAAATTGCACAGTGCAATTCAACTAGCTCAATATATTGAAAATAATGAAAAACAAGCAGATGCATTAGTCAATTTAGTTGCATCGCAAGCTGAAGGAATAGAGTTTGTTAGTGCGCTGAAAACTGCTAAAACAATTCAAGATAAATCGAAGCAAAAAAACGCTTTATTCAAAATACTTGAAAAGTATATAGAAATCAACGAATTTACCAATGCAATTCTCCTTACAGAGACTATTGAAGACCCATTTGATCAGGGAAGGGCTCTAAACTTAATAGCACTTAAACAGGCTGAATTAAAAGATTATGATGGTGCAATTAAAACTGCTGAAATAACTGAACAAGAGTGGCGAAAAAACTACATTATAGTAGAAATAGCAGGAAAACAGGCAGAACAGGCATTAACAAAAGATGATTTGGAAATATTGAAGTCAAATCTAAGCAAGGTAAATGAGGACAGAAACCAGCCAGAAATTTTATCAGCCCTATCGCAAGCATATGCACGGATGCGAGACTTCAATTCTGCGTTGAATATTGTCGATAGTTTAGAAAGTTTATCGATACGAACTAGAACTCGACTATCAATAGCAAAAATACAAGTAGATGCCTGTAAAACTAGAGAAGCACGATACAGCATAGCTCATGAACTTAAGCCAAAACAAGAGTTTGAAATTTCATATTTACGTTCATTTTTTCTAGCACAAGTAGCAGCATTTCAGCTAGAATTAGGTCAAAAAATAAAAGCAATTATCAATGCAAAAAGTGCCTATAAAATCGCAAAAACAATTAATATTAAATTTAAAAAACTTCACTCTTTAGCTCTTGTATCTGAGGTTTTAGCAAAGGCTGAAGACAAAGAAACTGCACTCAAAGTTTTAGCTTATGCTAGAAAAACCGTAAACGGAATGAAGCAAAAAAGTTATGAGGATATAAACTGTTTCATAATAATAGGGGTAGCCCAGGTAAAAGCAGGTGAATTTGATGCAGCTTTAGATACCCTAAAGGAAATCATATTGCCTTATGGTCAAGCTGTGGTGCTGAAGAACTTAGCACATAAGTATAAAAGTACAGAACAACGAAAGAGAATTAAAGAAGCCATTGATTACGTGTATGAGAATATCAAGACTCATAGTTCAATAAATGTAGTTAGAAGCCAGTGTGATTTCGCCATAGCTTTAGTTGAAACAGGAGACAAAGAAGCTGGGTTCAATGTTCTTAACGACCTTTGTAATCAAGCTGAAGAACTTAGCAATAGGAGCAACGTCCTATCAGAAGTAGCAATAGCAGAGGCAAGAATGAGAAAAATTCCTAGTGCTTGGCACAAAATCACCAGCATAGAAGATGGATGGGAGCAGCTAAAAGCACTTGAGGAAATTGCCTGGATTCAGTGGAGAAAAGAAGACAGAGAAGGACTATTAAAAACTCTTGATGCTGCCTTTAGAGCCAAAGAAAAGATTCAAGACGAACAAAACCAAACAAGGGCATGTAAGGGAATTGCTATGCTACGGGCAATGGTGGGAGGGAGTGAATCGAAAAAAGCAATAGTTACAGCAAAAATGATGCCGACAGAAATTGATCAAATTTTTTCAGTAATTGCCGGTATTTTTGCGGACAATGGTGAAAAAGATAACTTAAAACAGCTATTGATTCCTTGTTCCTATTTCTTTAGTCAAACTTACGAAGTGTGCAGGCACTTAGTGAGTCTGTATCCCGAAAAAACACAAGACATAGTAAAGGCAGTGGAGGAGTCTTGTTGATCCACCCCATACTAATGACCACTCACCATCAAATCCCCCCTAACTAACCCAGAGCTGTTTTATTCTCACTTTTTCGGTTCGCTGAACCTCCCGAGTGGCAGTCGTTTCACGCCTGTTTTTCTATTATTAAACCTAATAATAGAAAAAAAAACGACGATTTGCTGACCAGAAGGGGCTTTAGATCCCTAAACCTTCAGGGGGGAAATCTTAACACACAAAAACACTTAGAAACCATTTAATCCTAGGCTTTAAGGTATTTGTTAGAGACCCAACCATCGACTGGGTAGACGACCCAAGGCAAACGCATCTTATTTTTGTGCATGCTGACCGGGCGAGGATTTAAGAGATCGAGTCCTGTTTTTAATCAATTGATGAAATTCTTACTGGATAAGGGTTTTGCAATTTAGATGCGTTTGTCCCAGGGTAGGCTATTGCTTCCCGTTTGAATCTGAACCCACATTCTTCACTTTGTGAGGAATGTGGGATATATTTTTTTGGGAGATTAACTACTAATTGATGGAGATATAAATTCTAGGACTTTGGACTTAACTAAATATAAAAATGCTATCAGGTATAACACATTCACAACAATTAGTAAGCTTT
>WTKE01000050.1:0-14534 GCA_011524525.1 Bacillus sp. (in: firmicutes)
AAGTAAATGAATAAAATACGTTCTCTTATCAAGAGTGGCAGAGGGACTGGCCCGATGACGCCCAGCAACCGTTCCGAAATGGAATTGGTGCTAAATCCTGCAAAACAAGATTTTGTTTTGAGAGATAAGAGAGGAGTAGTCCTTATTTTGTGATGAAACCTCTCTTTTCTGGAGAGGTTTTTTATATTTTATAAAAACTCTCCTAAGAGCAACGTTGGTAAGAAGACATAAAAACAAAAGGGGAGAAAGAATCATGAAGAGGAACTTTTTAAGAAGTACATTTGTATCAGCCATTGCTGCAACACTTTTGCTTACAGGCTGCGCAACAGGGGGAGAAACAAAGGAAGCAACAGGATCGAACACGCCGATTGAGGGTGTACCAGAGCGCTTTGCAAATGGAGACCAACCAAAAATCAAAGTTATTCGTAAAATTGGTGGGGACGATCACACAGCTCAATTTTTAGCAGGTGCAAAGCAAGAAGGAGAAGCACTAGGATTCCAAGTGGATGTATTTACTGCAAATGGTGATACAGCGAAATTTCATGATGCGATTAACCAAGCATTAAATCAAGATTATGATGGATTTATTATTTCTCACGGTGATGATGATGCTACTGTGAATGACATACAGAAAATTGTTGATGCAGGAAAGAGCGTAGTCGCATTTGACTCGAATGCAAATTTAACGAATGTTGATGGTGTTACTCTTGTATCACAAGATGATGAAGCGTTAGCTACTCTATCATTGGACCAATTAGTAAAGGAAACAAAAGGGGAAGCCAATATTGCATACCTATGGGTGGACGGATTCCCACCAATGGTTAGACGAAATAAAGTGTATGAAGAGGTTTTAGCGAATAATCCTGGGATTAAAGAAGTGGAGCGCTTTGGGGTAGCAGCGGCTGATACGAGTGTTCAAACTCAAAATGCCGTTGCCGCGATGCTGAATAAATACCCTAAGGGTGAACTTGATGCGATTTTTGCAACATGGGATGCTTTTGCTATCGGTGCAGCTCGCGCGTTAAAAGAAGCGGGTAGAGAAGAAGTTAAAATCTATGGAATCGATGTTTCAAATGCTGATTTGCAGGAAATCCAAAGAGATGGCAGCGCTTGGAGATATACGGCAGCTGTTGATCCTAAATTGATTGGTTCAGTAAATATGAGAATACTAGCAAAGAAATTAGCAGGCGAAGAAACACCACAAACCTATGATTTAGAAGCTTCATTAATCTCTCAAGAAGACCTTCAAAAGTCAAAAGATCCTGTTAATATGGTCAATTTAACTGAAATCATTGAAGGTTGGGGCCAATCAACAGAGTTTGAAGAAGACTGGATGACGACGCTAAAGGAACACTATAAGAAGTAAGGGACTTATGGATAAACACTCTCTTTTTCACAAGATTAAGAGAGTGTTTCTTTGAAAGGACGGTGACATCATGACCATACTAGAGATGAAGAATGTCTCAATTGAATTTCCGGGTGTAAAAGCATTAAATGGAGTGGATTTTTCGGTGGAAAGCGGGAGAACTCACGCCTTAATCGGAGCCAACGGTGCTGGGAAATCAACGCTGATGAAGGTTCTTTCAGGGGCATATGACCACTATACTGGTGAAATCACAATGAATGGACAGCCTATGACCATTCGTTCGCCTAAAAGTGCCATGGACTCAGGAATTCAAATTGTCTATCAGGAAGTGGATACAGCTCTGATTCCCTATTTAACGGTTGCTGAAAATATCATGCTAATGGATACGGTCCATAACATGGGAAAGAAGCAATGGGTCAATTGGAAAAGCCTGCATGTGAAAGCAGCCACCATCCTATCGGAAATGAATTTGAATCTTCCTACTAAAAAACTAGTAAGTGAATTAACATTGGCAGAAAAACAAATGGTCTTAATCGCCAGAGCAGTTTCAAAAGAATGTAGATTCCTCATCTTAGATGAGCCGACCGCACCTCTTAGTCATACAGAAACAAATGAGTTATTTCGTATCGTACAAGAATTAAAGAACCGTGATGTTGGAGTTATTTTCATCTCGCATCGACTTCCAGAGATTTTTGAGATTTGTGATGACATTACGATTATGAGAAATGGGGAAGTTGTCGAGAGACAGAGAATTTTGGATACCACCCAAAACAAAGTAGTGGAGCAGATGCTTGGTCAAAAACTCGGTGATCAGTTTCCTGATAAATTCATGACCATTGGAGACATATTCCTTGAGGTAAAAGGACTTTCAGATAGAGATAAGATTAAAGATTTTAGCATGAACGTCAGAGCAGGAGAGATTGTGGGAATTGCCGGGCTTGTAGGTGCCGGTAAGACGGAGTTCTGTAAAGCCCTGTTTGGAGCTGAAGGAAAATTACTGTCAGGTGAAATCAAGGTTAACGGAAAAAGGATTAGCGTTAAAAATCCGTATGAAGCGGTTAAGAATGGATTTGCCTTGGTCCCTGAAGAGCGCCGAAAAGAAAGTATTCTTGTATATGAATCAGTTGAATCAAATTTAACCGTAGTGAATTTAGGACGATTTTCAAAGGAATTAAATTTCTTGGATCGGAAAAAAGAAAAGTTAGTTGCAAAAGCAATGATCAATCGTCTTGGAATAAAGACACCTTCTGAAGAAACCAAAGTTCAAAATCTTTCTGGTGGTAATCAACAAAAGATTGCCATTGGCAAGTGGCTCGTAGCCGATGCTGATGTCTATATTTTTGATGAGCCGACCAAAGGTGTTGACGTTGGTGCAAAAAAGGACATTTTTAATCTTATTGTCGAGCTGGCAAGCCGTGGTAAGGCTATTATTTATGCATCATCTGAACTATCAGAGATCATGGGAATTACTAATCGGGTCTATTGTTTATATGATGGAAGGTCAGTGAAGGAACTAGAAACAAACTCAACAAATGAAGAAGAACTATTATTCTATTCAACAGGGGGCAGGTAAGATGGAGGCAAACATAACAGCAAAGAAACAGACCCCGGCAAAAACGTCATTTGATCTTTTCCAATTTTTTTATAAATATGGAACGATTATTACGATCATTGCACTCATTATCATATTTTCGTTGGCCAATCCAGCTTTTATCCAGGGAAATAATATTGTGAATATCTTGCGTTCTATTTCAATAGTAACCATCATTGCAATCGGAATTACAATCAGTTTAACGGTTGATGGTTTCGATCTTTCAGTTGGATCAGTGGCATCCTTATCGAACGCAATCGTTATTTCCATGTTCGTTTGGTTTTCGCAAAATACTTTTGTAGCCATTATTTCAGCAATTGCCGCAGCGTTAATTGTAGGGCTGTTGAATTCCATTATGATTGTAAAAATGAGGATTCCTGATATGTTAATGACGCTTGCAACTATGTTCATTATTCAAGGAACGGCATTAACCTATACAAAGGGAGCGACCGTTTCACAAAACATGCTCTTGCCTGATGGGACCATGGCAGAAGGTCTAATTAGTCCGTTTTTTTCGAAGATCGGTCAGGTGCCATGGATTATTCTCATCATGGTTGTTGTCGTTGTTGTGGTTCATATCTTTTTAACGTATACGAAACATGGAAGATACATGTATGTAATCGGGGGAAATAAGGAAGCAGCAAGACTATCAGGTATTCCGGTTAATAAATACAAAGTGGCAGCCTACCTGCTTTCTGCGCTCTTTGCCGCAATTGGCGGGATTGTCTTAGCTTCACGGGTTATGACATCTGAAATTAATTCAGGTGCACCTTACTTAATGGATTCTGTAGCAGCTGCATTTATCGGATTTTCCGTTTTAGGTGCCGGTAAGCCTAATGCATTCGGAACCTTCGTGGGTGCGGTGTTGATCGGGATTTTAGCAAACGGCCTCGTGATGATGTCCGTCCCTTACTACGCAATGGACATCGTAAAGGGAACGGTCCTAGCATTTGCATTGGCCATCACATATTATAAACAAAAATAGTTAGTTAAAGAGGCCTATTCAATGTGGATAGGTCTATTTTTTTTCGTAAATAAGCTTCAAAATGCAAGAAGGTCAGAGAAAAAATATACTTACTACACAGATGGAAATGGTAAAATTAAATGGAAATCCTTATAACTTGTTATCTTGTAACAAAACATGTTGCTTAAATAAAGGTTGAATTCAAAGATGGAGGAAATTATAAAATGAACGAAAAGACTTTTTCAAAAGATGCAATAACTGTACTAAAAGAAACAAGCCGTACATTTTATATTCCGATTACCTTTTTACAAAAGGAGTTAAAATATACGGTTGCATCTGCTTATTTAGTATTTCGAGCAATTGATGAAATTGAAGATCATGAAGAATTAGACAATGAGGTAAAATACGATATCTTAATGCAAGTAAGTGAATTATTTAAACAGCCATTTAATAACCAAGAATATTTACGAATTCTTGGACCGACAAAAGATAGATTGCCTGAAGTTTCACTTCGTTTAGAAGAATGGCTACAAGCTTGTCCCAGAGACACTCTACCAATTGTCATGAAAGCTGCCTGTGAAATGGCATTTGGTATGGCAAAATGGGCAAAAGCAAACTGGGAAATTCATACACGTGAAGATTTAGATGACTATACATACTACGTTGCAGGTCTTGTTGGAGTAATGCTTTCAAATCTTTTTGAGTACTGTGCCGGTGTAAAAACAGACCATGAACTTGCGATCGGATATGGTCGTGGGCTTCAAGCTGTAAACATTTTGCGAAATGAGAAGGAAGATTTAGATGAACGTGGTGTAAGTTTTGTACCCGATGGTTGGACTCGTAAGGAGCTATACGAATATGCGGATGAAAACTTAGCAAAAGCAGATGAATATATAAAGTCTCTCAATAAGAGAAATATTTTATTATTCTGTCGTCTACCACTTGCTCTAGCATATAAAACCTTAACAGCTTTGAAAGAAGGTCGTGAAAAAATAACACGTGCTGAGGTAGAACAAACTGTTGCAGAAGTTCAAGTAAAATAACATAAGAGTAAGCACTGTGAGTTCGCAGTTAATCTCCGAATAAAAATGTTTCTAGTAAAAAACGTTTCTGTCTATAGACAGAAACGTTTTTTGTTGAATTGACATAGCGTATACGTTTGTATACAATGTAATTATAAAAATGTATACAAACGTATACGATTGAGAGGAGAATAAATTGTGAGAGAAGACAAATTTAAGGATAAGAAGAAAGAAGGACATCGACGTGGAGAGCGTCATAGAGGGAAAGACCATGGTAGTCATCAACGTGGTGCAAAAACCTTCCGCAGGGGAAGAGCGATTGCATTTTTAGAAATGTTGAACCTTAAACGTGCCACGATTAAAAAGCAGTTAGAAGAACCTGAATTTCAAGCAATCAATCAAATTTTACTAGGTGAATTAAAAGCAATTGATTTGGTTATTAACGAGTTTGTACAAGTATTCGAAATACAAGAGGGAGAAGCTATGGATTTCCCTAGTGAGAAAAAAAGCGATGAAACATTCGCAATAGATCATAAAGATGGTGATGAATCCGATGAAACAAATTAACCATTATATTGATTCCATCTTTTCTAAACAGGATGAACTGTTGGAGGAAGTCCTGTTGTCTATTAAAGACAACGGGATGCGGTCGATCTCAGTAACAGCATCCTCCGGAAAACTTCTAACCATGCTAATAAACATTTCTGGGTCTAAAAAGGTGCTCGAAATAGGAGCGCTTGGTGGGTATAGCGGGATATGTCTTGCAAGAGGGTTTGGTAGTGAAGGAAGATTAACTTCGCTCGAACTTGAGGAGAACTATGCAAAACTCGCGTATAGTAACCTATCCAAAGCAGGCTTTGGGGATCAAGTTTCCTATTTAACAGGGCCAGCCCTACAAAGTCTTGAAACACTTGTAGGTGAAAATAAGCGGTTTGATTTTTTCTTTATTGATGCTGACAAAGAAAACTATGAAAATTACTTAAACCTTTGTATTAAACTTGCTGAACCTGGTGCTTTAATCGTGACTGATAACGTGCTTGCGGGCGGAAGTGTTGCAGATGAGAACTTACCACGAAAAAGGTATACGGAATTTATGAAGAAATTTAATGCAATGGTCGCCAATCATCCACAATTAGAATCGTTGCTCATTCCAATTGGTGATGGAATAACGGTTTCGAGAGTAAAGAAATAGACAATTAAGGTGGGAGAACGAATCGATAATTAACTGATACCACTGCATATTTTCTTTCAAGAGCCAAACCCGATAAGGAATCCTCTAAGAAAATAAAAGAGCTTTGTGTTGTACTTATCGTACACACGAAGCTCTTTATTAATGAGATTTTTCTCTTGTTTTATCCAAATAGTAAGCAGTAATCCAGGAAGTAATCGGAATAATTAAGGCTACGCCTATTCCAGCGCAAAGGATGTTGATCATTTCGGAACTGAATATTTTTGAATTAACAATGTCTCCTAGTGAGTAAGATAGGTCTTTGAACCAAATAAGCATAGCTAGGTATCCACCAAAGAATGCGAAGAATAAGGTATTTGTATTGGTTCCGAGTATATCTCTGCCGATGCTGATTCCAAATGAAAATAAATCCTTCCTACTAACCTGCTGATTATGATTGTAGAGCTCACGCATAGGGGAAGCAATGGAAATCGCCACATCGATAATGGCTCCTATCGTACTCATGATAATCATGGCGGCACCAATTTTTACAAAGTCGACTCCTAAATAAAGAGAAAACATGCTGAGTTCCTCTGTTTCTTCTTCTCCAAATCCTTGAATCATTGATTTTTCAGTGACAATCACAATGAAAAATAGCAAAATAGCCAGGGTGATAATAGTAGAAACAAAGGCAGTGATGGTTTTATTATTTACTTCATTGATAAAAAAGAGATTAATGAAACTAATGATCGTACAGGCAATTATGGTTAGAATAATCGGGTTTGCTGTTGGATCCGTCATGATAAGAATCGTCAATAGCAGGACAGCAAAGTTCAAAAATAAGGCAATAAAAGACTTTGCTCCTTTTTTTCCACCAATCAATACCATTAAAAGAAATAAAATTGCTGCTAGACAGAATAGTGCATTCATGATTTTGCCCTCTTTCGATTTACAAAAAAGATCGATATATATAGACCAATCGGAATCGTTAACACAATGCCGATTCCACCAGCTAGGGCCCGAGCTAATTCCAATGAAAGATTCATGGAAAGAGTGTATCCTAGTGGAGAACCATTTTTCATATATAATATAAGCATCGGGATAGAACCACTTATATACGCAAAGAACAATATATTCGTCATCGTTCCCATCACATCTTTTCCAATTTCCATGCCAGAAGCTTTAAGTGCCTTTATTGATATATGATTGTTTTTTTCGTACAACCCAAAGATAGAAGAAGACATAGTAATGGCTACATCCATCACAGCACCTAAAGATCCAACTAATATTCCTGCCATAAATACGGTTTGAGGAGGCCGAGTTAGAAATTGCATTTCTTCATAACGAAGGCCTTCTTCTGAAGTTAGCCACAGGACTAAATAGGCAATGAGTAGAGAAACAAAGGTGACCAGAAGGGTTGCTATGATGGCTGCGTAGGTTTTTTCATTAAAACCATTAACGAGTAACAAAGAGATGGCAGTAAATAAAATCGCACTGATACTGCAAGCTACTAATAAGCTGATGGCTGATGTTTTTAGATAGATATCTAAGGCATACGAGAGGATAATGGCATTGACTGCTAAGCTAACAATTGAAAACAACCCTTGCTTTTTTCCTACAATAAGCAAAGTAAAGATAAAAATCCATGCTACGATTAACACGTATTTATCGCGTTTTACGTTTTTGATGCTTCCGGTTAATACACCATTTTCATTGGTATTCGTATCTATCCAAACAAATAGTTCATTTCCAACCTGGTATTCTTGGTCATAAGCTCCTGAATCGGAATACTGATTGGTTAAATGGATCAGCTCTCCCTTTTTATCTCCATTTTTTAATTCTGCTACTATTTGTTGTGTGTATAGTTGATCTTTATTATTCTGTATGTCAGTTACTTTGGTGGTGCCTTCTAGTTTGGTCTCGATGACCTTCGCTATGGGGCGTTCATAGAATGAGTAATTGTTATTCACAAAAATAACAGAAGCTACAAAACAAAGAGTTAGTATCACGTACATCCCTATTTGTTTGTTAGTCAATTTTTTCAATTGGTTAAGTATAAGATTCAAGTTAAACCTCCAACTATCGGAATGGACTCAGTGTAAAACAATGGGCTAAAAATAACAAGAAATTAAGAGAACCGTCAAGTGATACTTCTATAGGCTTTGGTTGTAAAAACATGACAAACTGATAAAATAGAACAATAATCTACATGGAAAGTTGGAGAGTGAATGACAAATCGAAGTGTGATTTTTTTTGATATCGACGGAACCTTACTTACCCATAACAAAGAGTTACCAGCCTCAACAAAAGAAGCCATTTTTACATTAAAAGAGCTAGGTCATGAGGTAGCGATTGCTACGGGAAGAGCTCCTTTTATGTTTGAAGATTTGAGACAAGAGTTGGATATCCATACATACGTAAGCTATAACGGTCAGTATGTTGTATTAAATGGAAACGTCTTACATACGAATCCATTACATATTGAGTCACTTGAAAAACTAACTGCTGCGGCTCTTGAGAATGATCATCCCGTTGTATTTATGGACCATGAAGATATGAGAGCCAACGTACCAGAACATGACTATATTAAACAAAGCATTGATACGTTAAAAATTGATCGTTTCCCTACGCATGATCCTCACTATTACAAAGGTCGTGACTTGTATCAAACCCTACTTTTCTGTACTGAAGGGGAGGAAAAGCAATACGCGGAGCAATATGATGCGTTTGATTTTGTCCGATGGCATCCTGTTTCCCTAGACATCGTACCAAAGGGTGGATCCAAAGCAAGGGGAATACAAAAAATCGTAGACGCGCTCGGATTCCCAGCCGAAAGCCAGTATGCTTTTGGAGACGGACTAAATGATTTAGAAATGCTCTCTACAGTGAAAAACAGCGTAGCTATGGGGAATGGAGAGGAAAAAGTAAAAGAAGTGGCTAGGTTCGTTACTAAGTCAGTTGAAGAAGATGGTATTCTCCACGGATTGAAAATGGTGGGGCTTTTATAGGATTAAAAGAGATAGAATCTGTGCAGATTCTATCTCTTTTTTTATAAACTTCATACTTATATCACAAATGAACAGTAAACTTGGTTACGGTAATGAAAATGACATTATTCAAGAAGGAGATCTATAAGTGGAAACGGTTATCAACACAACAACGAAAATAGACGCACAACAAAAATCATCTCTATATCGGGCTGTGTGGAGATGGCATTTTTATGCTGGTATTATTGTTGCGCCTTTCTTAATCATCCTTGCCGTTACGGGTTCGATCTATTTATTTAAGCCACAGATCGAACAGGTGCTATATCAAGATTTATTTGAGGTTACACCACAGGGTGAAAAAATATCGGCATCGCAACAGATAGAAAAAGTAAAAAAGCTATATCCTGACGCAGTGATATCTAAATATCGGCCGGGAGAAAATGCCACACGTTCGAGTGAGGTAGGTATCACTATAAATGATCAATCAGTAACTGTCTTTATTGATCCGTACACGGGAAAATCCATAGGTGAATTAAATAATGATGATCGCATCATGGATAAAATAGAAGAATTTCACGGCGAATTAATGATGGGAACCATTGGAGATAGAATAGTAGAATTAGCTGCATGCTGGACCATCGTATTGATGGTTACAGGCCTTTATTTGTGGCTTCCAAGGAAGAAACCGAATATGTCTGGTGTCTTTTATATCAGATGGAATAAAGGGAAAAATATGTTAGCAAGAGACCTGCATGTCGTTCCTGCCTTTTGGATTACGGCAGGGATGCTATTTTTGGTGATGACGGGTCTCCCTTGGTCTGGTTTTTGGGGAACTAATTTTCAAACGATTGCTACCAATTCAGGGGCGGGATATCCACCTTCCGTTTGGGTAGGAAATGCACCTGTCTCTACCGTTACGAAAGATATCGCGGAGGTTCCTTGGGCAGCTGAGACATTAGATGTTCCGGTATCAGAAGTACAAGGCTTTATCCCAGTCTCGATCGATGATGTGGTTCAGATTGCTAACCGTGAAGGCGTACACCCAAGTTATACAGTATTTCTTCCGAAAGAACCAACAGGAGTGTACACTTTATCCGCTTTCCCGCCAAGAGCTGAACACGAGATCACGATGCATATTGACCAATATTCAGGTGCGGTGTTAACTGACTATCGATTCGATCATTATGGTTTCATCGGACAAGTTGTTGCCTTAGGGATTACTTTGCATAAAGGAACACAATTTGGGTTAATTAATCAGTTGGCTAGTCTTCTAATTTGCTTAGGAATCATCCTTGTTGCCGTTAGTGGATTTTATTTATGGCTGAAGCGGAAGCCGAGTAAGAGTATGGGTGCACCAAAATCGACTAGCATCAAAAATATGAAGCTATTTTTAGTGATTTTAATAGGATTGGGCATTCTGTTTCCTTTAGTTGGTTTGTCCCTGATCGTCATTTTTCTGATGGATGTGTTATTGATTAAACGAATCCCATTCTTGAAGAGATTTTTACATGCATAACAAGGGGGATATAACTATGAGAAAGGTATTTTTGTTTGCAATCATCGGTTTGTTGCTTGGAGGATGTTCTCTAAAAGAGGATGTGGCTGAGTTATATTTGCAAGAACAGCCCCTTCATGCAGAAGTTGTTATGCCTGAAATCATAAAGAGTGGGGAACAAGTGCCAATCAAGGTCATTCTTACTCAAGATGGAAAAAAAGTAGAAGAAGTAGATTCTGTGGAATTTGAAATATGGAAACATGATGACCTCCTCCATGCTACAAGTGAACAACCGGATAAACTCGAAGAAGGAATGTATGCTATAAACAAAACGTTTGAGAGTGACGGGCTTTATTATATTAAGATCCATGCAAGTAAGAGTGACTCAATCATCATGCCACAGGTTCAGCTCGTTGTTGGCGAACTTTCTAAGAGTGAGTTAGAATACTTACAAAAAGACCTTCGAGAAAAAGAAGAAGGCCATGATCATCATCATTAATATAAAATTCCCGCATCTAGTCGCCATTAGCTGTTGGAGAATTAGGTTACACAACCCGAGCGGATAATATAGAAGGAAAAATTCCGCTTAATTAGTAAAAACGATTAAAAATGGCTTAAATAGAAGGAGAAATTCCGGCTATTGACTCAAAAAACGTGAAAATGGGGAGATTTTCTTTGCATAAGCGGAAAATCTCCTCTTAAATTACCCCGAAACGGCCTCCATACTATATCTAACCGGAAAACCTCCGTTTATTTTACTTTTGCTGGTTACTCGATGTAAAATACTAAATTACGCTACCGTTTCCAATCTTTTGTCCTTAATGTACAGATATTTCCGTAACGTTTTGGAGGATTGTATGATTACAAAAAGATTTAGCAAAAGCAGCTGGAGTATCTAAAAATGTAGGTGGAAATAAGAAATTAGGACGTTGATCCAGAGGGGTTAACGTCCATTTTTATTGAAAGAAAAAAACCCAGTATAAACTTAAAGTGTCTATGAACTGGGTAATTACTTTAAGGCTTTAATATTACTTTTATACAATCTTCCGTTTTTGTATCAAAAACTTCATATCCATGCTTTGCTTGGTCGAGTGGAATGACGTGTGTAACAATATCGCTAGGATCAACCGTTCCTTTTGAAAATAGGTCGTATAAGAAGGGCATATATGGAATAACAGGAGCCTGGCCAGTTTTGATATCAATATTTCGGTTCATGATATCTCCAAGTGGGAATCCATTATAGCGACCGCCATATACACCTGTTATTTGTATCGTCCCGGCTTTACGAACTGCTTGAGTGGCCATGATAAGTGCGCCCATGGCTCCGCCCTGAAGCTTAAGCCCGCTTGCAAGAAACTCCATTGGTGTCCACTTTCCATCCATACCTACAGCATCGATGACCACATCGGCTCCACCTTTTGTTATTTCTTTTAAGTATTCACCCGTGTTTTCATGCTGTTCAAAATTGACAATTTCCACTTTGTTTGTACGTTTGGCATGCTGGAGACGGTAGTCTATATAATCAACAGCTATGACTCTTTTTGCCCCTTTATACCATGCGAATTTTTGAGCAAGTAAGCCAACAGGTCCACAGCCAAGGATAATAACAGTATCTCCTTCTTTTACACCAGCGTGATCAACAGACCAATAGGCAGTACAGGCAGCATCAGCTAGTAGAACTAGTTTTTCATCCTCGACTTCACAATTCTCAGGGATTTTAAAAGGTGTAAAATTTCCGTATGGCACCCTCATATATTCTGCTTGTCCACCCGCATAGCCACCAGTGGTTTCGGAGTACCCGAAAAATCCACCCATGTCTCCGTGTGGATTGGAATTATCACATTGGCTCGTAAGATCATGATTGCAATACCAACAAGTTCCACAGCTCACATTAAAAGGAATGATCACCCGGTCTCCTTTTTTTAAGTTTCTTACATCTGGTCCAATCTCCTCGACCACCCCCATCGGCTCATGACCAATGACAAAATCAGTAGGCGTGTTAGGAATCATTCCGTGGATTAGATGCAGATCTGACCCACAAATAGCTGAGGAAGTAATTTTTACAATGATATCATCAGAATTTTTAATGGTAGGATCTTTTACTTCTCTAACTTCCACATTCTTTATTCCCTGATATGTTACAGCCTTCATTTAAACAGTCCCTCTTTCTATTGATTAGGTGTGGCAAACATGCCGCCTCTGTCTGTATCTAATGGGAAAAGCTCCATTTGTCCGATTTGAACAGCGGTTTCTGCGCCTTTTATATCGACCTTGTATTGCTCTTTGAAGTCATGAGGATGGAGCCACTTATTTTTGATCATTAATTCAGAAATCTCTCCGTGCAAATCAATAGCTGCCTCAAGTTGTTTTGTTAATACTCTTCTTAGTTCAGGACTTGCGGTTTCTGTAATCGCGAATCCATAATTTCGAATACCATTTTTAACGGATAATAAAAAATCCATGGCGAAGGTTGAGTCGGCTAAATTAGGCATTCCTTCAGCATTTCTTGGATCTAAATAATCTTGCATGATTTCACCTCCAGTTAATGAAGTACGTCACTTTGTTTATAGAAAGGGATTAATTCATTGATATCCTGAATGGATTGCTCTACATTCTTGGCCATTAATTGTTTTAACTCATTATTGAAGCAAATTCCCATCATTAATTTTGATCTTAATAAGCTAACTGTTTTAAAATTAATAATTTCGTGAGTTTCTAACGTTTCATGAATGGCTAATTTTTCGTTGTTCATTCAAACACCTCCATTACTAATCAAACTTATTTTCTCCCTATTGCATTTTCTTTTATGCTACTTTTGATAATAAATACGAATGATTAGTAGGAAACTGTTTGAAAATATAAAAGACAAATAAGAGTTTATGGAGTGAAGAGAATGGTTAAATATTTAGGGCTTCATGAGACGTTGGATGTTCACGAGCTTCTGACTTTTAAAAGCATCAGTTTAACAAAGTCAACAACCATGAGTGCGTTAGCTCAAGATGAGGATTTAAAAGCAATTCTGACAAATGATATGATCGCAGGTCAGCAACAGGTTAAAGAATTACAGCAATTTTTAACAAATAGGGAGGAACAGCAATGAACCATTTGATTCAGAATATGGTGGGAATGGGTGGATTAACGGATCAAGTGATAGCGACAGATTTCTTAATATCTGCCAAAGCGGGGGTAAGAAATTATACTGTGGCTATTACAGAAGCAGCTACACCTGAATTGCGGTCTGTTTTTAGAGAACATTTACGGGCGGCAATCCAAACTCATGAAAACATTACAAACTATATGGTTTCAAGAGGGTTTTATCATCCTCATAACTTGAGCGAACAATTAACGGTTGATTTTACCGCATCAGACACAGCCCTTCAATTAGCCCAGCGAAAAAGTGAGTAAAATGGTATAAAAAAGTCTAACTATTATGCAGTAAAAGGTGCAGTTTTCTGGAGCATAAGTATAAAATGACACATAAAATAGCGAGAGTTTTGACTCACGCTATTTCTCTTTTTTAAAAAGGAGTTTTTACAATGAATACTTATTGTACAGCTAGGATATGTTGTCAATTTTAATGGAAATTAGATAGTCTTTTTAAATGCCATTAAACCACTTAAGATTAAAGAATCTCACTCAGTTTCCCAAGGCAAATTCTTTCAAGTCCTGTCCGGATAACCCTGAATTCGGACTCTGAGGTGCAAAAACCTCCGTGTGCTGTCTGAATAACGTCAGTATTTGGACTCCCGAGAGAAAAATCCCTGGGTGCCTGTCCGAATAAGCCTTGGATACGGACTCTGAAGTTCAATAACCTCCGTGTGCTGTCTGAATAACGTCGGTATTCGGACTCCCAAGAGAAAAATCCCTGGGTATCCTGTCCGAAAGTGCCTTGGATACGGACTCTGAAGTGCAAAAACCTCCGTGTGCTGTCTGAATAACGT
>WTKE01000050.1:14634-36226 GCA_011524525.1 Bacillus sp. (in: firmicutes)
AAGTGCAAAAACCTTCGTGTGCTGTCTGAATAACGTCAGTATTCGGACTCCCAAGAGAAAAATCCCTGGGTGCCTGTCCGAAAAAGCCTTGGATACGGACTCTGAAGTGCAAAAACCTCCGTGTGCTGTCTGAATAACGTCAGTATTCGGACTCCCAAGTGAAAAATCCCTTGGTGCCTGTCCGAAAAAGCCTTGGACTCGGACTATGAAGTGCAAAATCCCTTCGTGTCAGTCCGAATAAACCCTGGATACGGACTCTGAAGTGCAAAAACCTTCGTGTGCTGTCTGAATAACGTCAGTATTCGGACTTCCCAGTGAAAAATCCCTGGGTGCCTGTCCGAATAAGCCTTGGACTCGGACTCTGAAGTGCAAAAACCTCCGTGTGCTGTCTGAATAACGTCGGTATTCGGACTCCCCAGTGAAAAATCCCTGGGTATCCTGTCCGAATAAGCCTTGGATACGGACTCTGAAGTGCAAAAACCTTCGTGTGCTGTCTGAATAACGTCAGTATTCGGACTCCCAAGTGAAAAATCCCTGGGTGCCTGTCCGAAAGTGGCTCGGACTCGGACTCTGAAGTGCAAAACCTCCGTATGCTGTCTGATTAACTATATGAAGTCAGGCTTTTTCACATTCATTTTATTTGATTGTCTGCATAAGAAATCCAGTCGCTAAAGCTACCTAGATACAGTTTCACATGTTCAAAGCCTGCTTCTTTTAAAGCTAGAAAGTTCGGGACAGCAGTCACTCCTGACCCACAATAAACGATCAGTTCCTTTTCAGAATCTATGTCTGAAAACCTCTCTTTTTGATCTTCTATAGAATGGTAATACCCTTCATGAAGTCCTTCCATCCAAGGCTTATTAATAGCGCTTGGAATATGGCCTTTTTTCTTATCAATGGGCTCTTCTATTCCTAAGTATCTTTTATTCTCGCGAGAGTCAATTAATACGATGTTTGGGTGCTTTCCAGATACGACTTCTTGCACCTCTTTTACGTCAGCCAGTAAATCAGGCTGAAGGTCTAAATGAAAATTCGACTTTTCAAAAACAGGTACATCAGCTGTAGTAGGGTAATTGGCCTTTGTCCAATTTTTATATCCTCCATCAAGTACATATACTTTTTTATGGCCTAGATAAGATAGCATCCACCAAAACCTAGCTGCATAGGCTCCTTCACCATTATCATAAGCGACAATGGTTGTATCTTGATCTATGCCTGCGATTTCAAGTTTCTCTTTTAATTCGTCTGCGTCAGGCATTGGGTGTCTTCCACCATGAATACCTACTTGCCCTGAAAGATCTTTTTCTAAATCAAAATAAACGGCTCCTGGAATATGATTGTGATCGTATTCTAGTTTTCCTAATTCAGGGTTAGCAAGTGCAAAGCGGCAATCGATCACTCTTACATCTCCTTGATTCAGATTCTTAAGAAGCCATTCTTTATGTACTATAAATTTCATATCCAATCCTCCTTAATGTACGGTCTCTCTAAAAAACTATATTTTGAATATACCATAAATTGTATTGGATCAATGTTTTAATGAATGTCAACTATTTAAATTATGTAAAGCAAAGTACATTTCTTACCTACAGGCATATGATGGTTTATAAAAATTCTGGAGGTAATGACCAACATGTATTATGTTTCAAATCCGTATTCATATCCTTATTGGGTAAACCCTTCGACTTATTCTTCCAATTATATGAATAGGAATGATGTTCAACCTGTATTTGATGTCCTATCTAGTGGAATAAAAAGGGAAGCAGAAGCCATTGAGTTATATAGACAGTTAGTTCATATAGCTCCGAATGAGATGCATCAGAATGATATTTTGTATGCATTAGAAAGGAAAAAAGCCCAACTTACACAGTTAAATAATCTCTATATTCAACTTACTGGTACTGTGCCAGTATATCAGCTCGATCAAATTCCTTTTGATAACTATAGAGATGGGTTGCAAAAGGCGTATGAAGCAGAGGTAGAGGGGTATGAAGAATATCAAAAAGGTTTTTCGCTTATTCAACATCCAATGATACAGAATGTGTTTTTATGGGCATTAACGGGAGAGCAAGAGAATGCTGCACGTTTTAGATTTTTAAGTGAAGAACTTTCCCCACGAGTAACGGATTATGGAGGAAAACCATTTGTTGTGGATATTAATAAGGCCACCAAGGAAAACGATACCTTTCGAACCGCCTTATGGACAGGAACTCATTTACAGGTAACGTTAATGAGCATTAATGTGGGAGAGGACATTGGCCTAGAAATACATCCTCATCTTGATCAGTTTCTAAGGGTTGAAGAGGGTGAAGGGATTGTTCGAATGGGGGCTAAGAAAGATCAGTTAAACTTTGAGGAAAAGATAGCTGATGATTTTGCTATTATGATCCCAGCAGCTACATGGCATAATGTGATCAATACGGGAAATACACCACTTAAACTCTACTCGATCTACGCTCCTCCACAGCACCCATTTGGAACTATTCATGAAACGAAGGCTGATGCATTGGCAGCTGAAGAAAATCATTAGCATACAGCAAAAAAGGCATGACAGCTCTGTCATGCCCTTTTTTATGGTTTTTAAAGAAAATATTCGACCAATGCCCAACTCATAATAAATAGGAAGCCAATGGAAGCAGAAGAGTAAGTAATTAGATTCCTAATATCCTTCTTTCCTCGCCGTAAATACTCTTGATAGGTGATTTCCCCCTTGGCAAACTTTATCCCATTTTCGCTTGGTTCCACCTCATAAACATGTCCTTCGTTGTCCTGCAAGATAATTTTGGTAATTAGCTTGATCGCACTAATTTGGTTTACATCTGCCTCTTTATCCCCAAAATAAACAACTTTCACAGGTTGATAGATTGTATGCTTAATTATTTGTGAACTTAGTTTATATGCCTGTAATTCAAATGCATGATTAGTTACACACATAGGTCAGCACCTCATTATTATTATATGTTTATTCCTTCCTGAGGTGAAGAGTATAAAACTGAAATTTAACCATTAAAATTTGAAGGATTCTTCATAATCTCCATACTTTCTCCATGATTTTTTTCTATAGTAAGGGTGTAGGGATAGTAAATATATGAGGATATTTATTAAAAAAAATCTTAATAAAGGAGAAGGTTATAATGAAAAAATCTCTAATCGCCATTACGTTAGGCGCTGGATTAATTATTGGAGGAGGGACAGGGATATATTATGTTTCAGCCCAAGAAAGTGAAGGGATTATAAACGAAAACATGATGATGGATAGGATGGTAAAATCCGATTCCGAAATGGAAGAAATGATGCATAGAGACATGGAATCAATGATGAACGTTAAAAACATGAATTTCGGTCAGATGAAAGAACATATGATGAACATGCATCCAGATTTATCTGTTCAGCAATTAGAGGAACATTATAAGAATATGCACGGAACGGGGGGTTCGGAAAATAGCAAGAACTTTCAATGAGAAAGAAGGGTTGTCGGATAAGTTTCACGACAACCCTTTTTCTTTTAGTCTCCTCTGCGTTCTTCAGAAGGTTCCTCATCTGGATCGGGTTCTTCTTCATCCATGTTAAATGGAGTGTCCATCTCTCCAGGTTGTTTAACATCTCTTACATCTCTTGGATTGGTGTCGAGGTCCACATCATCATTGTTTTGATTGTAGCGTACTGGTCTGTAATTTACATCGTCATCTGGTTCAAGATTATTATCATTATCTGCGGTACAGGCGGTTAAATTGACAAGTAACAACAAAGCAGTAAGTGTTGCATATAACCACTTTTTACTCATTCTTCATCATCCCCCTATTTCTTAGTGGAAATTATTTAATATATAATTTGCCTTAAATTAATATCATTATTCGACTGATTGTGTGGTATATTTTGGATTGTTTGTTTAAAGGGATTTTTATACGATAGAATACCAAAACCAAAATTTGATCAGGATGCTTACGTTTTTTAAGGAGAATTCTAATAATGAAAAAAATGAAGCTTATATATCAAAAGAAGGTGGAGGTAATATGAATAAGTGGATTTCGTCATTTTTTCAAATAAGAAGAAATCCTTTAATGGCAATGTTCGGTAAGAAAAGGAATGGTAAAGGCTGGATATGGGGTTCATTATTAAGTTTAGGAGTTAGTGTAGCTGCTCTTCGATTAAGAAGAAATAAAAACACACAATCTCCTGTTAATAATATAATGAATAATTTTGATATAGGAAAAATGAGTAAAATGGGAAATATGGCCGGGTTAGCGGAAATTGCAGAAGAATTAATCCCGAATAAAGGCCCTGAAAAAACCAATTAAATAAGCTTTCAATAAAGAATATCCATCCTTGTGATGGGTATTCTTTATTGTTTTTCAGAGCTGCTATTTAGCGTAAAAAATTTCGGCTTGTTGTCCGGCATACTGATTAATTGATTTGAACATTTTTTCGTTCACTATGAGTTCTTCATACACTTTTACTACAAAAAAATACAAGGACTGAATAACCCAATTCCTTGTAAAAAGTACTATAGTAATCCTCTATGATAATGATTCATTTCCGCAAGCTCTGAAATATACTGGTAGTTGTCAATCATATTCTGAATCATTTCCAATTCAGAAGGGGTTAAATCTGGGTCTTCTAATCTTCTTTGTAGACCCTCAATTTTCAAAGTGATGTCGTGTTTGATTTCGTCATAATTCATTAGAATCACCCTTTCATTCTACTCTAAGATTATCCTCTCTCCTGTATATCACAAAAAGAAAGTTGCAGGTACCTTAACTTATGAAATCCTCCTTAGCATATCATTTTCATATGTGGTGACCATATGCTTTATGTCACAGCAAACATAAAAAAGTACCGCCATCACGAGTGCGGTACCTTTTAAGAAGATTATAAAGAAGGAGTAACTTCATCACATTGCGAATGGAACTGCTTTATCCAAGAGACTAGTTCCTCTTGTTTCATTGGTTTTGCAAAATAAAAGCCCTGTATGGTTGGACTCTTGGGCATGGAGGTTAAATAGTTGAATTGTTCCACCTTTTCTACCCCTTCAACTACGGTTTCAATGTCCAATGAATGACAGAGAGAGACGATAGCGGTAATAATCGCAGATTCTTTTTTAGACTCTGGTACACCGTCTACAAAGGATTTATCAATTTTCAATGTTGAAATAGGTAATCTTTTTAAATACGACAATGAGGAAACACCTGTACCAAAGTCATCAAGAGCTACAGAAAACCCCTGTTTACGTATGTCTCCTACTGCCCGTATCGCATTATCAATATCACTTACGACACTCGTTTCGGTGATTTCTAGTTCGATATTTTTTGCCAAAATATCATATTTATCCACACAATGATTAAGAGTTTTTAACAGTCTTGCTGATGTGATATAGGTGCCGGGAATATTAATCGCTACGTGTAACACAGGATGACCTTCTTTATTCCACTGATCGAGTTGCTGACATACTTTATCAATGACCCAATCAGTCACATCAAACATTTTTCCACTTTTCTCCAATACAGGAATAAACAGACCGGGTGATAGAAAGCCATGAACAGGATGATTCCACCGAATGAGTGCTTCAACACCTGAGATTTCCTGTGAAGAAGCATTAATTTTTGGTTGATATACGATATACAAATGATCTTTCTCCATGGCTATATCAATATCAGACAAGAGACGCTGTTCAAAATTATAAGTATGAATTTTTGGATCATACTCAACGATTTGATTATTATATTCAATTGACGGGTGATGCAGAACTGCAACAGCATTAGCATAAAGCTGGCTCGCGGTTTCATTGCGTTCTTTAACAGCTAGGACACTGACGGTATTAACAAGAACAGCATGGTCATCCAACTGTAATGGAACTTTTAAAATTGAGGAAACTCTCTCTAATGTCAGTTTTAGTTTTTCATGTGAGTCTTCCTTACAAATGAAAGCAAAGCGGTTGCCTTCTACTCTATAAACTTCTAAGGAAGATGAATTTAATTGCAACAGTAACTGACTTACTTCGGTAAGAATTCTATCTCCAAACTTATATCCATATCCAATATTCCATTTTTCTAAATCATGAATATGCAGAACAGCTACCGTATTCGCATGTAATAGTTGGTGAATAGTCCTTTCAAACTGACGTCGGTTAGGAAGCTTCGTTAATGGATCAAAAAAGTTCATTCGGTAATCAACGTATCGATCCAATGCTCCTGACAAACTAGAAAGAATGAGCAATACGGAAGTTCCAATGGCAACCGCAATTACTAGAATCCATGTATGACTTGCATGTGAGTGGTTTGTAGGAATTACTGTGTCAGCATCAACATAAAAAACAACAGAAGCCATCCCTGTATAATGCATACTAGAAATCGCTAAGCCCATGATTAAGCTTGTCACGATTTTGATTACACTACGACCCATTAAACGTTGCAATGATGAGAAAATGTAAAGCGCAACGAAGGAAACAGTCATCGCTATCACAATGGATGCAGTAAAAATACCAGGTTTATAGGCATAATGAATCTCCATTTTCATTGCGGCCATGCCCATATAATGCATCGTTGATATACCCAATCCCATAATGATTCCAGAAATAATAAATGCAAAGATGCTCTTTTTCTGACGATTAGCTATATAAAAGGTTAAAAGCGATGCAATTAAGGCAGGACAGATCGAAAGGAGTGTTACAAAAGGGTCGTAATACATATCGAAAGGAAGATTTATTGCACCCATTCCAATAAAATGCATGGACCAAATGCCAAAGCCCATGGCTATGGAAGCTAATCCAATCCAAATAAAACGATGAAAGAAGCTATTTTGTTGGATTCTTTCATTCAAAGATAGTGCCGTATAAGAGGCGCTACAGGCTATTATTATAGATAAGATGACAAGTGAAAAGTTATACTCACTATCAAGAATGAAGATGGAGTCTGGTACGGTAAACATGTGATTCTCCTCTGCTGTGACGTTCTATCTCTGTTACAAAGAGACATGATGTATCATTTATATCGGTTATTTAAAATTATTATAAAGTGGTGGGAAAAATTTCATTTTTATGCATTTAAGCATAAATCCTTATACATTGGTAAAAGCTAAAAAAAATTTTTGAGGGGGATTAATTTGGGCTTTGTCTTTTTCTTCTTTGTATCGTGGCTTGTTACAGTATTGTTTGCGGTAATGAAAAAATCTCTTTCTTTTGTTGAAAATTTATTTGTATTGTCTATTATTTTAATCGTAAGTGTGAACTGGTCCTGGATCATCTTTGAAGAGTTCAAGTTTCTTGAAATCTCAAGGCAACCATTGGATTATATAGCCTTCTTAATTAATCGGAGTATTGGTATCCCTTTGATCATTGTTATTATGTTAAATGCCGTTAAATTTGCTAATTCAAAAGGAAAGGTTTATTTATACGTGGGTTTATCTACGGTTACACTAATTGTATTAAAGATGATTGGGAACTATCTTAATATTACAAAGCTAAATAATTGGAATACTATGTACGACGTTTTATATTTTCTTTTCCTTCATTTAATAGCTTACTTCTCCTTACAGATGTTTAGGAAACTTAAAAAAGAGGAGGTAACAATGTCATGAGGATGTGGAAGCAATTTGATATCAATGAAATTTCCCTTTTGATTTTAATTGCTGTTTCCTATGTATTCTTTTTTTTATTGTTAAGGAAAAAATTATTCAAACCACAAATTACGCTATTTAGTATGGTTTGGGGTTTTACAGTAGGAGTATTATTCGACTTTACGATAGGTGGAGGACCTCAAGATTATTATAAGGTTAACGATTCCAATCATTATGAGGTTACAGATTTATTATATTACCTATTATATAGTCCTTTTGGATATTTCTTTTTCTATTATTATTATCGATTGAAAATTAATAAGAAGAAAATTACATTGTACGTGATTGTTTGGGCGCTCTTCGGAGTGTCTGCTCTGTGGCTCTTTACCCAGTTAGGAATCATTACTTTACAAAAAGGATATAAGGTAGCCTTTTCATTTCCTGTCTTTTTAGTCGTCCAAACATTGAGCGTTATCTTCTATGAGCAAATTAAGAATAGAGAAAATATATTCCAATCCCCTACTAATGACTAGGTAAACGGTCATATGAGAGGGGATTTTTTTATTTATAATTATGCAAAATTGAATAGTCTATGCGGAAGTGATCGGTAATGGTAACGAGATAAAGTTCATTTAATGCACTTCCTAACTTGGCACGGCTCTTGCATCTCTTAAAAGTAAATTTGAAAAATGAGGTGTTATCATGGCTGACTCAATCATGGAATCGAAAAATCAAATGATCGAAAGAAAGGAAGGAATTCTAGACAATCCCTTGATAGAATTTCATTCAATCTTAAAAGAAGCGATGGATATTCTCAGATATCCTGACGAAGTGTTTGAGCTTTTGAAGGAGCCATTGCGCTTTCTCGAGGTGAAAATCCCTGTTCGTATGGATGATCAAACGACAAAGATTTTTCGAGGATTTCGTGCTCAGCATAATGATGCGACAGGTCCTACAAAAGGGGGAATTCGATTTCATACAGATGTTACACCAGAAGAGGTGAAAGCCTTAGCTGGTTGGATGAGTATGAAATGTGGGATTACAGGTCTTCCTTATGGAGGGGCAAAAGGGGGAATTGTTTGTGATCCTCGAACAATGAGCTTACAAGAGCTGGAAAGGTTAAGCAGGGGCTACGTGAGAGCGATTAGTCAAATCGTTGGACCAACAAAGGATATCCCCGCGCCCGACGTGTACACGAACTCACAGATTATGGCTTGGATGCTTGATGAGTACAACTTTATTCGTGAGTTTGATAATCCAGGATTTATTACCGGAAAGCCTGTTGCTTTAGGGGGATCAAAAGGACGCGAAACGGCTACATCAAAAGGATTGCTATATACACTTCAAAAGGTGTTAGAAGTAAAAAAGCTTCCCATAAAAGATTTAAAGATTATCATTCAAGGCTTTGGAAATGTCGGAAGTCATTTGGCATTGTACTTGTATGAGTTAGGTGCAAAGATCGTCGGGATCTCTGATGTACTTGGGGGCGTTTATGATGAAAAGGGCTTAGACATCCCGTATTTAATTGATAGTCGTGATTCCTTTGGTGTAGTCACGAATCTATTTAAGAAGACAATCTCCAATCAAGAATTACTAGAAAAAGAGTGTGACGTCCTCGTTCCGGCAGCTCTTGGTGGTCAGATTACGAAACGAAATGCTGAAAAGGTGAAATGTCAAATTGTACTTGAAGCAGCGAATGGACCGACCACCAAGGAAGCGATAAACATACTTGAGGAAAAGGAGATTCTCGTGATACCTGACATATTAGCAAATTCAGGAGGAGTAATAGTCTCTTACTTTGAATGGTGCCAAAACAATCAAGGATATTATTGGTCAGAGCGAGAGGTCGATGAAAAATTAAAAGAAAAAATGGAAATCAGCTTTGAGCAAATCCTTCAAGTGAGTAAAAAGTATCGCACAAACTTAAAAGTAGCAGCTTATATCGTGGGGATCCAGGCTTTAGCAGAAACGTCACAACTTCGAGGCTGGATCAAAATATGAGAGGGGTTGAGGAAATGGTTGAGGTGTTATTAGAAGAAAGAGAAACGCAGCCCATTCATTATTATTGTTTATCAATTGGTTCACACCGCTATGATTTTACGATTGTTTATTCACATCAGTTTTTTGATAAAGCAATGGTCGTTTCTATGCAAGCGGGAAAGTGGGCATTAATGTGTCAAGAGGATATTGAAAATGAAGAGTATTGGGCTGAACGATTAGGAATTGTCGATGTAGATATCGAAGATTGTAAGGCGTTTTTTAAGATGGTGCTCGACTATAAAAGAGTGTCTGATCAATATTAATCTAGGAGGGAGAGGCATGAATCACGATTTTGTTGTAAGTGCTGTTAGTGGGAAGATAGAGGAAGTAGCCATTAAGGTCCATTCCAGAATTTATGAATGGGAAAAATTATTTACCATTCGAACGGAAAATGGACATCTGGAAACAGTGAGCGTGGGGCTTAGTGGAGAAGTCATTTCAATAGAAGTAAAAGCAGGGGACTGTATTATACCTGGCATGGTCCTTGCCTTTATTAAAGATGATTTGATTCCAACAGGAAGTGACTGAGGTGTTCGGAGATGGCTAATCCATCTCCTTTTTTCTTACTTGTTTGAAAATTTGAAAATTAATATTTTTGCAGTATATAATTGAAAGAAAAGGATAGAAGGAGGGGGACGTTTGTTTACTTTAGAAAAAGATAAGATAAGACCAATTATCGCCATTGATTTAAATGATCATGAAGAACAATGGGTAGCATGTCTTAAGCAACACAATGAGCCCATTCTTTTTATTAAAAAGGATGAGGAGATACTCTCCTATATTCAAATGAAAGATGTAACTCTTAGCGAAACTAGCAGTCTATCAAACATTTTTCAAGATAAGGCAGTGCCTATGACCAACGTGTCGAAGTTAAATAATACGATTTCTGTTCCTGTTCTTTTTCAAATTATCGGCGAACCATTTGCACTTGTAATCGATGATCAAGGGGAGCCATCGGGTTATATCAAACGGGAGGATGTGCTTGCACTATTATTTAAGCAAGAGTCACATGGAAGTGTTGATTTGCTAAAGGTCATTTTAACTTCTATTCCGATGGGAATATTCGTTGTTGATCGTGAAAAGAAAATTATTAATTTTAATGAGTCAGGCTTACGAATGACGAAGCTATCCTCAGAGGATGTTTCCGGAAAACCTGCTGATTCTATTTTCAAAGGGGAACATGTTCACCAAGTGTTTGCATCTGGTCAAACGATTTTAAATCAAATTCAGATCACTGATACCATGGGTGTTTTAGTAGATTACAGTCCAATTTTTGATTTTCATAATGAAGTAGAAGGAATTATTATTATCGTTCAAGATTTGCCAATGGTTGAGGATATGGCCATGGAAATTGAACATATTAAAAATTTAAATAAAGACTTAAATGCCATTTTATCAACGATTTATGACGAAATTTTAGTAGTGAACCATAAAGGGGAGCTGCTTCGATATAGTGAGACGTTTCTTTCCGATTTTTGGGGAGTGGAGTTAAAGGAGTTGACTGGGAAGAATCTTCTGGAGCTTGAAGGGGAAGGTCTATTCACACCGTCTGTTACCCGGTTAGTGTTGGAACAGAAGAAAAAGGTATCAATCGTTCAGGAAACAAAGAGAAATAAGCGGATTCTAGCGGTAGGGAACCCGATTTTTGATGAAAATGGGAATATTGATCGAATCATTATTGCTTCAAGGGATATTACAGAAACAACAAAACTAAAATCTGAATTACGTGAAGTGAAAAAGCAATCGGACCAGTATAAGCAGGAGCTTGAAAGGATTAAAAATAAAGATCGCTTCTTTAACCGACTCATATACTGTAGCCCCAAAATGGAACAAATTATGGAGCATGTGACGAAGATTTCTCATTTTTCCTCTACGGTTCTCATTTCGGGAGAATCAGGTGTAGGAAAGGAATTGATTGCGCAAGCCATTCATCAAAGTGGAAGCCGAGCGAACCAACCGTTTCTAAAGCTGAACTGTGGGGCGATTCCTGAGAATCTATTAGAAAGCGAGTTGTTTGGGTACAGCAAAGGATCGTTTACTGGTGCTGATAAAAATGGGAAAGAGGGTTACTTTCAAAAAGCTGACCAAGGAATTTTATTTTTAGATGAAATTGGCGAAATGCCTGTTAGCCTTCAAGTGAAGTTGTTACGTGTTCTGCAGGAACAAGAAGTCGTTCCAATTGGAAGTACTACTCCGATACCGATCAATGTACAAATTGTTGCAGCGACAAACAAAAAGCTAGAAAAAATGGTTCAAGAAGGAACTTTTCGTGAGGATTTATATTATCGTTTGAATGTCATTCCTATTCATGTCCCACCTTTACGCGAACGTACAAAAGATATCCCACTGTTAGCGTATCATTTTCTTCAAAGACTAAATGAAAAATACAATAAAAACTATCATTTTACACCAGATGCATTGAATTTACTTGAAGTATACTCATGGCCAGGAAATATTCGGGAGCTTCAAAATATGATTGAACGATTAGCGGTGTCGGCTGATCACCCAGCACTGGATGCTGATTTTGTAAATCAATTTTTATCTTTTACTAGTAATTTTACTAAAGAGAAACCAGTATTCACCAATGTCATGCCGCTTCAGGAAGCACAGGATTATATTGAGGAGCAATTAATACTGCTAGCTATGAAGCAATATAAAACCACTACAAAAGCAGCAAAAGCCCTTGGTATCAGTCAGTCATCCGTTAGTAGAAAATATCAAAAAATTATGAATGACAGAGAAATCAAATATGGAGGAGTTTCCTTTTAAATAGAGTGGTACAGACAAATGTCTGTGCCCTTTTTTTATGCAGTAAAGGGAGTTATGCAAATTTAACTAGGGTTATGCAAAACTGCATAACTTTTTTTGTTCGTTCCTTGCCACCAATGAGATAAGTGTTGGCATGGTTCTTGCATTACTTTTAAAAAAGGAGGATTGATTAACATGCATGCATTAAGGATGTATATCAATGGCGAATGGAGAGAATCACAAAATAAAGAAACACGTGACATTTTTAATCCAGCCACAGGTGAAGTCATTGCACTAGCAGCTGAAGGGACAATCGAGGATGTAAAAGAGGCTATTCAGATCGCAAAGTCCACCTTTGAAAGCGGGATTTGGTCACAAACTCCTCCAGCTGAACGAGCGGCATACTTATTTAAAATTGCAGAAAAAATCGAGGAGCGAGCAGAGGAGTTAGCCGAACTTGAAACATTAGATAATGGAAAACCATTAAGGGAAGCTAGCTTTGATGTGGCGGATGCTGCTGCTTGCTTTCGTTATTATGCAGGCTTAATTACAAAGCCTAATGGTGAGACGTACCCAGTCTCCGATCCGGTTCAAGGGATTGTTGTCCGTGAACCAGTTGGAGTTTGCGGGTTAATCGTTCCGTGGAATTATCCTTTATTATTAAGTGTTTGGAAATTAGCGCCGGCACTTGCCGCAGGAAATTCGGTGGTTTATAAACCGTCTGAAGTGACTCCAATAACTCCAGCAAGATTATTTGAAATTTTTGAAGAGGTAGGTTTGCCAAAAGGCGTTGCCAATATGGTGATGGGATCTGGTGATGTTGTTGGGAATGAAATAGCAGAGAGCAAAGATGTTGACCTGGTTTCTTTCACAGGTGGTACAAAGACTGGGAAACAAATTATGAAGGTAGCCGCAGACAGCCTTAAGAAATTGTCGTTGGAGCTTGGAGGGAAATCACCCAATATTGTGTTCGCTGATGCTGACTTTGAAACAGCGGTCGATTACGCATTGTTTGGTATTTACGCAGGGGCAGGGCAAATTTGTGCAGCAGGTTCTCGTATTTTAGTAGAAGAAGAGATTTTCGAGAAGTTTGTTTCTCGCTTTGTTGAACGTGCGAGTCAAATCAAGGTGGGACCAGGGAATGATCCAGAGGTAGAAATGGGTCCTTTAGTAAGCAAAGAGCATTTGGAAAGAGTTCTCTCCTATATAGAGATTGGAAAGAACGAAGGAGCTCGGTTGGTTTGTGGGGGCAAGCGAATTGAAAAAGAGGGATTGCAGGAAGGATACTTTGTAGAGCCCACTGTCTTTGTTGATGCAAGCTTAAGTATGAGAATTGTTCAGGAGGAAATCTTTGGTCCAGTCGTAGTGATCGAAAAGTTCAAAGATGAGAAGGAAGCCCTTGCGTTAGCAAATGGAACCCAATACGGATTAGCTGGAGCCGTATTTACGAAGGATGGAGCAAAGGCGCTTCGTGTTGTTAAACAAATTCGAGCAGGGATTACCTGGATTAATACATTCCATAATACGTACAACGAGGCGCCTTGGGGCGGTTATAAGCAAAGTGGATTCGGGCGTGCACTTGGAACGTACGGTCTTGAAACGTATCAAGAAATGAAGCAGATTAATATAAATTTACAAGTCGAACCCATCGGTTGGTTTTCAAATTAAACGAGAAGAGGAGAGATCATATGAGTACCAATATTGAGAGAAAACAAGAGGAAATAAAGGAAAAGAATGTACATCAGTACATTAAACAGGTATTAGAAATGATAGAAAAAGAGGAGATCACAGAGGCGGAGGCCAACTGGATTTCGAAAGAAACCATTCAGCACTTTCGTGACCATGTGAATCCGGGATTTCTTGATTATCGAAAAACCGTTACAGAGGGGGGATTATCTGCAGCGGTTGAATGGTCTGATAAGGATTCATGTTTTAAGGATGTGAATGGCAAGGAATACATTGACTGCCTGGGCGGATTTGGGATCTATAATGTGGGTCATCGGAATGAAAAAGTCGTGAAGGCTGTAAGTGATCAATTAAAGCGTCAAGCACTGCACAGCCAAGACTTATTAGATCCATTGCGTGCAATGTTAGCAAAAATACTAGCAGACATTACACCAGGGGATTTAAAATATTCTTTCTTTACCAATAGTGGCACGGAAAGTGTGGAGGCAGCATTAAAACTAGCCAAAATGTATAGCGACAGAACGACCTTTATTTCTACTACTCGTGCTTTCCATGGGAAAAGTCTTGGATCGCTCTCAGGTACAGCCAAAGGAGTATTCCGTAAACCATTCTTGCCTTTGATACCAGGGTTTCGCCATGTCCCATTCGGTGACATTGATATGATGAGGAAAACATTTGAAACCTGTGCACTTGTTGGAGAAGATGTGGCTGCGGTACTGTTAGAGCCGATTCAAGGAGAAGGTGGAATCATTCTTCCGCCTGAAGGTTACCTTCAACAGGTTCGTGAGCTATGCGATCAATACGATGCATTACTGATTTTTGATGAAGTACAGACGGGTATGGGGCGTACAGGGAAAATGTTCGCATCGGACTTGTATCAAGTCGTTCCTGATATTCTTTGTCTTGCGAAAGCTTTTGGTGGGGGTGTGATGCCAGCGGGCGCCATCGTTGCAAAAGAAAAGGTGTTTAAAAGCTGGTTTGATAACCCGTTTATGCATACAACTACATTTGGTGGAAACCCACTTGCATGTGCAGCTGCCATTGCAACGATCGATGTTCTGTTAGAAGAGAACTTACCTGCACGTGCTGCTGAGGTAGGAGAATATTTTTTACAAGAATTAAAAGAAGCTGCCAAAGGTCATGAAGATCTTGTAATGGAAATTCGAGGCCAAGGATTGATGATCGGAATCGAATTTGAACGTGATGAAATTGGCTGGGAAGTCTCGAAAGGAATGTTTGAACGAGGAATTCTTGTGGCTGGAACTCTAGTAAACTCAAAAACGATTCGAATTGAGCCTCCACTTACGATTAAATACGATGAAGTAAATACAGTTATAAAAACCTTTAAAGAGGTTCTACAAACCATTCGCTAAAAAACATAGACGTGGAAAAAGGAGGGGAGCCTCCTTTTTCCCTTAAGGAAGGTGTTGGATTTATGAAACAGTTTGTTCAAATCAAAACGTCCATCCCTGGACCGCGTTCAATGGAGTTATTAGAGAGAAGGCAAAAAGTTGTCCCACAAGGAATTAGTAACAATTGTGCTGCATTTGTTCATAAGGCAGAGGGAGCGTTGGTGGAGGATATTGATGGCAATACATTTATTGACTTTGCTGGTGCTATAGGAACAATCAATGTTGGCCATTCCCACCCGAAGGTTGTTCAGGCAATAAAGGACCAGGCAGATCATTTTGTTCATACGGGATTTAATGTGATGATGTATGAATCTTATATCAAGTTGGCGGAAAAATTAACAAAGCTCGCTCCAGGCAATTTTCCAAAACAAGCGGCCTTTTTTAACAGTGGGGCAGAAGCGGTTGAAAATGCAGTGAAGATTGCTAGGAAATATACGAAAAGACAAGGGATTGTGTCGTTTACGAGAGGGTTTCATGGACGAACGTTAATGACGATGACGATGACAAGTAAAGTGAAGCCATATAAATATGGATTTGGACCATTTGCTCCTGAGGTATATAAAGCTCCTTATCCTTATGAATATCGGAAGCCAAATGGAATGGATGAAGAGCAGTATTCTCAATATGTGATCCAGCAATTTGAGCAATTCCTTCTTGCTGAGGTTGCTCCAGAAACGATTGCGGCAGTGGTCATGGAGCCGGTGCAAGGAGAAGGAGGCTTTATCGTACCCAATCGGGAATTTGTACAACGTGTTTATACTATTTGTAAAGAACACGGAATATTATTTATTGCAGATGAAATTCAAACCGGTTTTGGGCGAACGGGGCGTTATTTTGCAATCGAACATTTTGGGGTAGAGCCAGATCTTGTAACGATTTCAAAGTCTATGGCTGCTGGTGTTCCAATCAGTGGAGTGATTGGCCGTGAAGAGATTATGAATGTAAGCCAGCCTGGAGAAATTGGTGGAACGTATGCGGGGAGTCCGCTAGGCTGTCAAGCGGCTCTCGCTGTCCTAGATTTAATAGAAGAAGAGCAATTGAATGCAAGGGCGGAATGGATTGGTAGAACAGTAATGAACAAGTTTCACCAATGGTCCGATCGATTTGAACAAGTGGATGGCATCCGTGGGTTAGGAGCGATGTGTGCGTTTGAAATTGTAAAGGATAAGACTTCTAAACAGCCAGATAAAGAACTCGTTAGTAGTATTATTCGAGAGGCCACCAATAGAGGGTTGCTGTTACTTAGCGCAGGAATATTTGGGAATGTGATTAGACTTTTAATGCCTTTAACGATTACAAATGATCAGCTTCAAGAAGGATTGTTGATCTTAGAAGAATCCTTAGAAGCTGTATTATCTCCCCAATATATATAAAGAGAGGGTAAACCAATGAGTTCGAATATCGATTTTCAAAAAAAGCAGTTATACAAAATGTATATTAATGGTCAATGGATCGATGCTGAGTGCGAGGCTATCATCAATGTGATGAACCCTGCAACCAATGAAGTGATTGGAATGATTCCGAATGGAGGGACGCTCGAAGCAAAGGCAGCGGTTGATGCTGCCCATAGTGCGTTTAAAACTTGGTCCAAAAAAACGGCAGATGAACGCAGTCAGCTGCTCATGAAATGGTTCCACCTCATTGATGAGCATAAAGTGGAAATTGGTACAGTGATGACGATGGAGCAAGGGAAGCCTGTCCATGAGGCGATCGGTGAAGTGAATTATGCCAATAGTTTTCTCTCTTGGTATGCCGAAGAAGGAAAGAGAATCTATGGAGAAACGATTCCGGCCGCACATCCAAATAAGCGTATTTTAATTAGAAAAGAACCGGTTGGGGTTGTTGCAGCGATTACTCCATGGAATTTTCCAGCTGCCATGATCACGAGAAAGGTAGCTCCTGCTCTTGCTGCTGGATGTACGGTGGTGGTGAAACCAGCTCAGCAAACACCTCTAACTGCTCTGAAACTAGCAGAATTAGCAGAAAAAGCAGGCATTCCAGCTGGTGTGTTTAACGTGGTAACTGGAAAATCAAAAGAAATTGGCGATGCTTGGTTAAAGGATCCACGCGTTCGTAAGCTTACCTTTACAGGTTCCACTGAAGTTGGGAAGGTACTTATGAGAGGTGCTGCTGAAACGGTGAAAAAGATTTCGCTAGAATTAGGCGGAAACGCCCCTTTTATTGTCATGGACGATGCAGACTTAGAAAAAGCAGCTAAAGGACTATTGGGCTCGAAGTTTCGTAATGCCGGACAAACATGTATTTGTACGAACCGTATCTACGTACAAGAAAGAATCCTTGAGCCATTTGTCGAGCTCTTTAAAAAGGAATTAAGCAAGCTCAGAATCGGGAACGGGTTGGAAGAAGGAATTGATATAGGGCCGCTTATTGACCAACCAGCGATAAATAAAGTAAAGGAAATTCTTGACGATGCGATTCATAAAGGCGGAAAGATTGTGTATCAAGGAGATAAGTATGAGGGGGAAGAAGGATTTTTCTTTCCACCAACGATTCTTACAAATGTAAATGATCAAATGATGTGTGTGGAAGAAGAAATCTTTGGACCACTAGCCGCGATTGCTACTTTTCAAACTGAAGAGGAAGTGATTGAAAGAGCCAATAATACCGTTTACGGCTTAGCTGCTTATGTGTTCACTGAAAATTTAAGTCGCGCTTTCCGAATAAGTGAAGAACTTGAATACGGAATTATCGGCTTAAATGATGGTCTTCCATCAACAGCGCAAGCACCGTTTGGAGGATATAAAGAAAGTGGTTTAGGTCGAGAAGGGGGCCATCACGGACTAGAAGAGTTTTTAGAAGTAAAATATATATCGATTGGACTAAATATATAAAGCATGACCAAAAACCTGGATCCTATTTGGAACCAGGTTTTTTCATGCTGATATGTACATTATGCAAAATTGAATGGATTATGCAGAACTGATTTCTAAGTAGGCAGGATAAAGTGGTAGGATTACAGAAAATTAAGAATATTGAATCTGGCACGGAATTTGCAATAAGAAAATAGGAATCTATTTTTTATTGAAAGAGGGATGATAATGAAAGAAAAGAAACAGCCTTCACTAGTAGTTGCTTTGATCCCGATCGGAGCCATGATTGTATTTTTATTTACAGGAATTTTCATGTTTGAATCAGATCCGCATATTCCGCTCTTGCTCAGCGCCACTGTGGCATCACTCGTATCGATTTATTTAGGATATACATGGCGAGAGCTTGAACAAGGAATTATCAAAGCGGTCTCTCTTGCACTCCAAGCGTTACTTATTTTAATGATTATTGGAACGATTATCGGAACTTGGCTAGCAGGCGGAATTGTTCCGACCATGATTTATTATGGATTAGATATTTTATCTCCCGCGTATTTCCTTCCTGCTGCGGCCATCATTTGTAGCGTAGTTGCGATTGCTTCGGGGAATGCATGGACAGCAGCTGGTACAATAGGGATTGCCATTATGGGAGTTGGAATTGGATTAGGAATTAATCCTGCAATGGTGGCTGGAGCTGTCATATCAGGATGCTACTTTGGAGATAAAATCTCTCCTCTATCAGAAACAACGAATATGGCACCTGGAATCACAGGTGTTCAACTATTTGACCATATTCGCCATATGCTTTATACGACGATACCAGCACTGGTGCTGTCAGTGGTCATTTATTTTTTTATCGGCCTTACATTCAAAGGAAAAGGTTCTGGTGTGAATGACATTGCTGCACTACAACAAGAGTTAGCGGATATTTTCGTTATTAGTCCGTGGTTACTTCTCATTCCGGTAATTGTTCTTGGGATTATTGCAATGAAAACACCGGCAATCCCCGGTCTTGTCATAGGGTCGATTCTAGGAGGGATTGTTGCCATCCTAGTTCAGGGAGAAACAATCGGCAGTGTTTTATCCATTATGGTATACGGCTTTGAAATGGAGACTGGAAATGAAGTATTAGATAACTTACTTAACAATGGTGGAACGGAAGCGATGATGTACACTGTATCGCTTGTTATGATTGCGATGAGCTTTGGGGGGATTTTAGAAACGAGTGGAATCATGAATACGATTGTGACAAGCCTATTAAAAATGGCGAAATCAACAGGCAGTTTAATAACAACAACGGTAGCAACCTGTATCACTGCTAATATTGTCGCCTGTGATCAGTACTTATCCATTCTATTGCCCGGAAGAATGTACTTAACTGCCTACCGTAAACGTGAACTCCATCCAAAGAACTTATCCCGAACGCTAGAAGATGCGGGAACAATGACCTCTCCGCTCGTTCCTTGGAATACATGTGGTGCATTTATGACCGCCACACTTGGAGTATCTACTTTTCAATATGCACCGTATGCATTGCTTTGTATTATCAGCCCCATTGTAGCGATTATATACGCGTATACAGGATTTAAAATTGAGAAGCTTCCCGAAGAAAATAGAATGGAAGAGCAGGTTCCAGAAAATAATGATGTAGGTGCAATATTTTAATGGAGAAAACTGTAGATATTTTGTCTACAGTTTTTTCTCTTTTTTGAGCGTACGAATACAGTGGATAAAAAGATATGATAAGAAAAAACTATTATCTGGAAGCGTTTAACTTTTCATTTAAGATGATCTTTATTAAAATTAACAAGGGAAACAATTTCTTCCAAGGTTATCAAGTAAATCTTTCGAAAAAGGAGAATGGATATGAACTTTGTAACGTTGAACAACGGAGTAAAAATGCCACAGCTTGGTTTCGGCGTCTGGCAAGTAAAAGATGACGAGGCTACAGCAGCAGTAACTGCGGCAATTAATGCGGGTTACCGTTCCATTGATACAGCTATGATCTATGGGAACGAAGAGGGTGTAGGAAAAGCGATTAAAGAATCCAACGTACCTCGCGAAGAATTATTCATTACAACGAAAGTTTGGAATAGTGACCAAGGTTACGATAAAACAATAGAAGCTTTTGATTTAAGTCTAAAAAAATTAGGTCTAGATTATATCGATCTATACTTGATTCACTGGCCAACACCAGAGCATGATACATATGTTGAAACATTTAAGGCGATGGAAAAGCTATATCATGATGGCAAAGTAAAAGCCATTGGTGTATGTAACTTTGAAATTGAGCATTTAGAGAGACTTCTTAACGAATGTGAAGTGAAACCAGTCTTAAACCAAATTGAGTGTCATCCATATTTAGCACAAAACGAATTGAAAGAGTTTTGCGCTAAGCATGATATCTTTGTAGAAGCGTGGAGCCCTCTTGATCAAGGTGGAGAAGTGCTTCAAGATGATGTGATTATTAAACTAGCTGAATCACATAGTAAGACCCCTGCCCAAGTGGTTTTAAGATGGCATTTACAAAATAATTCTATCGTTATACCGAAGTCGGTGACACCATCTAGAATTCAAGAAAACATTGATGTTTTTGATTTTGAACTTTCCGCACAGGAAATGGATCAAATCAATGGAATCAATCGTAACCGACGCAAAGGTCCAAATCCAAACGAGTTTAATAAGAGATAATAGCGGGTAACGACTGTTCTAAAGGACAGAGGTTTCCGTTTTCAGTTGCTTAGTTTTTTATAAGACACAAGAAAAGACGTATGAATTGGTCATATGTCTTTTCTTTATTTTCAAGGTTTCTACGACATTCATTTAACTTTGCCTTAGCGATTGACATCATTATTATGATGGACAATATGTATGGTATAGGATCAAAAGGGTCAGCACTTATCTGCTGGGGGATCAGGTTATGCACCCGAGCTGTTAAATAGAGGGAAAAATTCCGCTTAATCAGTAAATACGCTATAAAATAGCTCAAATAGACGGAGGAATTCCGCCTATCGACTCGAAAAAGGTGAAAATAGGGAGATTTTGCTACGGTAAACGGAAAATCTCCCCTTATTTACCCCCGAAACGGACTCCATCCTGCACCTAACCGGAAAAACTCCGCTTAATCAATGGTGAGTTTTATTTTTCCATATGTAAATAAGACCTAAAGGAGCAGTTGTTTTTATTTATCAAAAACTCTTGCATTATTTATAAGTATTTTGTAAGATAAGAATCCGTCCTCATTACAAGTGTATTAGTTAATGAGGATGTTTAAAAAATATTTTTAAAACAGAAGTTGACTTCTGCGAATCAAGATGATATAGTAAT
>WTKE01000042.1 GCA_011524525.1 Bacillus sp. (in: firmicutes)
GTCTAACTTTAATAAGGAGTATATAAAATGCAGAAAATTATTGAGAATTTAGATTTTGGAGCAAAGGGCTTATGGTTTCCTGTAATAATAAGCATTTTATTAACTGCTACAGCCCTTTTGGTACGTAAAAAAAATATTACTTGGAGGGAAATCTATATTACCTTTGGAGTTGTAGGGTTTGCTACTTGGTTTAGCGACGGCATGATTGCTAGGGTCATTGATGTTTTTGATATTGGTCACCCAAAGAAGGCTGGTATTGGAGATATTCTCAGTTATACCTTTATACCCACCTCACTTTCCATACTTTACTTAAATTACCTAACAAAGAAAAATAAATGGAAATTGACAATTGGTTTTACTTTTCTATCACTTATAATCGAATGGGGGATGATCCAATCTGGATATATGAAATACAAAGGATGGCATTGGTCTATTTCCATTTTCGTTTTCCTTCTAACTTTCGGTTTTTTATTACCCAAGCATGTATCGATTATTAGGAGTGATGACAAGTAAAGTCATACCAGTAAAAAAGGGGATATTCAATCCTGTCAATATTTTTCTCTTACAAGATGATCAACCAATCCCCTTTTTCTTTTTAATAAATGGATGAATAGTTAATATTCAAAAGTCCTTCATATCTTACACTAATGCATCCATAAAAAAGGCATTAATCCTCTTGGACCAACACCCCTTCCGTTTGAATTTAACGTTTTATCCTGTCCGTAACATTTTCATTTTATTGAGATTGCAGATTATCTCTATCAACTGCTTTTGGGGGTAGTTCCATCCATCCCTTTTCAATCATGATTCTTGCAGCATTTTCAACAAATGCGGAAATTTTCATCAAAGATTTTGTATAGAGTAGTCCTACGTCATGTCTGCCATTAACAGCTACCGAATTTCCAAATGCTCTCATCTTCATTGAAAACATATCCATCTTATGAAATAACATTAGCTTATCTGAAAAAGGAGAGAATGTAGATGTTGTCACTAAATGATCTAGAAAAGAAGGTGAAGGTAAATTTTCATGATGTAACATTTTCATATAGTTCTCAATATTGTTTGTCGTCATGTCTCTACCTTTTTGAAACAATTCACGAATTTTTTCATCTTTTACTACTTGTGCAAATGCTGCAATCAATGCCTTACTGGTTACATTATTTTCAATATTATCGTAAAAATGGGTAATTTCTAATGCATGCAAAGGTCGTACATGTCCTAAGTAGCCGTTTAAAAAATCCTTATGAGCAAATTCAACTTTTTCAGGTACGGGGATTAAGGGTGGCTTAATAATAAATCCTTTACTCATTAGTACTTCTTTGATTTGGTTCATCAAATCGATTGTTGATTTCAAAGAGTAAGAAAAAAACTCATTAACATCGTCTCTATAAACAAGTGGGATGGCAACATTATAAATACTCATTCCTGCTTTTGCAGCATATTTCAAATAATGAACGTAAAATTCATCTTCAAATAATCTTGGAGCCCCCAAATTCACATCGTCTTTGCTAAACCCAATAGGCAATGGAAAACCTTCTTTATCTAAAATCTCTTTACTTGTTCTCATAAAATCTTCACACATGTTTAGCGCATTTTCTAATAAGACTTTAATATCTTTGTCATCAACATGTTGAAGGTAATAGCTTAATATGCATTTTGACATACTGTTACCAGAATATGTTGCCCAAAGTTTCCCCATTTCTGCAGATGTTAATTTTTCCTTCAAACTTGCTTTAGGTGACCCCAATTTAATCGGCTTAATCGTCTTCAAGGTAAAAGCCCCTTCACACACATTTTTAATAGTTTTTGCTACCATTTGAAATTTATTCCTAACTAAGTGGTAATAAAAAAGAGCCTATCTAGATATGACGGCTCAGGAGAATTTCCCACTCGTTATTCGTTTAGAAACCAATGGTCTACCGTTCTTCCAAATCACTTCTACATTCAAACTAAGAAACTGAGACAATTTAGAACTTGAAATCATTTCATTCGTATCTCCTGCTGAAAAAACATGCCCTTCTTTTAATAGCAATGTTTTATTAAAAATAGGCAAAATTTCTTCAACATGGTGAGTGACATAAACCATGGTTGGCGCATCTTCTTTATTAGCAATCACATCAATTGTTTCTAAAAATTCTTCTCTTGCAATGAAGTCTACGCCATTCGTAGGTTCATCCAGGATTAGTAGAGAGGGATTTGTCATTAAAGACCGTGCAATAAGTACTCTTTGTTTTTCCCCTTGTGAGAGATTCTCATAGTTACGATTCGCATAATAGATACAGCCAAGTTCCTTCAATAAAGTGATGGCTTTTTCTCTAATTTCCTCAGAGGGTGTTTCGTAAAGACCAATGGAAGCATAGGCACCACTTAATACCACCTCAAAGGCATTATCCCCTGGATAGAATTTTTGTTGTAAAGAAGAAGATACAAACCCAATATGCCTACGGAGTTCACCTCCAATAGGATCTCGCCCAAACTCTCTTCCTAGTACTGTTACTTTCCCTTTTGTTGGATAATAATAGCCATTTACTATATTTAGCAATGCGGTTTTTCCAGCACCATTTAACCCAAATAAAACCCAGTTCTCTCCTTTATGAATGCTCCAATTTATATGCTGTAATATCCACTTGTCCCCTCTTATTAACGAAACATCTTCCATATGTAATACCATCTTGTTTCTCCCTCCACTCCTTCAATTACTGTTATATTATCACATTACCTGCAAATTTTTATTTTTAAAAAACAGAAGGTTCTCAATCACAAATTGAGAACCTTTCCGTTATGATTCTATTCTCTATCTCTTCCTTGTTCAAAGAAGGAAGGTTCAACTTGGTTGTTCTTCTTAGTAACTTTATCCTTTACTGAGCCTTTGCCCTTCTTCGCTACTTCGGATCCAACCGAAGCAAAGATGCTGTTAGCCAGTAGACGATAGCTATGCTGTGTATGCGCTCTAAAAGCTAAATCATTCGCAAATAAAGTGATGTTCGTGTCTTCAAGATTTTGAGTAAAGGCTAGTGTTTGACCCTTTGCTTCTTCGTGCCCTGGCCACCAGCCTGCAACGTAGAAGTCATCACTGTTACTTACTGTAGCTAAGACCTCTGCCTCTTTTGGAACGGAAGTAATCCACGCCCCATTGGTTGTATACAGTAGCTCATCAGTCTGATAGCCAGAAGTTAATAGATGGTCATTTACTTTTGCCTTTAATAACCCTTCGTGACCAGGGCTTGTGTAATCCCACTCATAACCTGCTAGCAAACCGCTATTTTTCACGGCATTAAGCGCATAAACACCCATACCTACATACGATTTCCCTGCAAGACTACTTGCATTAAAGGTACTACCATCACTGACAATTACATCAGCATCTGCATGACTCACGACTTCAAACCCTAGCTCCTTGACAGAGAACAATAACTGGGAAGAACCCGTTACAGCCACTTTAGGAAGAGTTAATTTTTCTGTTTTTACATTTTGTGTCGTACCAACTGGTGAAGCTTCGTAGTAATAGTCGGCATATCCATCTAAATCTTTTGTACTTACAATATAATCGCCTTTATTCACCTTGCCCTTTGTTTCCATTGCTTTTTCAACAACTTTACCGTCTCTTAATAACTCATTTACTAGTTTCACTGTATCATTATTCGTGTTTGATAATACTTGCTTTGGTGTTTTACCAACCACTTCTCCTGTTGGTAATGTAATATTTTCTACAACAGTCGTTTTGTTTTCAAAAGCATTGGAAATACGAACTTCATTAATATCAAATCCTCTTAAAGCCGGAAAGTTTACAACGATTGGATCGTACATCGCTCCCCAATCAGATACATCGTCACCTTTGTAAAGCATAGCATTGGCCAATCCACGTTTTGCTTGGTCCATAGGAACTACATATGTTCCTTTTGGATAAGTAATTCCATTTACTTCTGTGTTTGTTGTCGTTTGTTCGACCTTTACACCGTTACGAAGTAAATACTCTACCATTTTCGTAGCTTCCAAAGTATTTTTTTGCCCCGCTACATCAGCTGGTATTACATAATATTCTGGGAAAAAGTTTTCATTTTCTCCTCTTACTCGACCAATAGATTCTCCGTCAGCATTGACAAAATATTCATCAACGCCACGATTGTCTTCCCCATTTACACCACGCTTAAAAATTTCAAGCTGGTTTTTGTACAGCTCATCTTTGTTTTTAGTAACATAAAGCGTTGCACCAAGACCTGTACCATACATGGCATCATATCCATTTTGACTTAATGCTGGTGTTTCAATGGTGTGGCCGAGAGAACCGTGCAGCATTGCATACATTGCTGTATAGGCTGGAGTCATATCGTCCCAACCATCACCGTAATCTAGGGCTGGAATTTCATAAGAGTTATAAGCAGAATTACTAATTCCTGCTTTCCCCATCGCATGGGCTTGCTCAATCATATTGCTGTAAAGCAAATCATATTCAAAGTTCGGGTTATGCGGAGGGGTAGTTGGTTCAATTAAGAAGCCACTTACGTATCCATGCATATCAAGGAAGGAAAGCGGAGTCCACTTTGCAATCTCTTGAGTTACTTCCTGTGTTTCAATTTGAGTTTGATAGTGATTATCGCGGTTCAAGTCAAATCCATTTGCGTTTGCTCTTGTGTTAAGAACTCTTCCATCAGGGTTATTTGTAAACATATAAAGGAAGATGACATCATCAAGAACTTCATCCACATTCAATGTTACAGGTTTTTCCTGATCGTCAACAACCGTATTAAAAGTCACTTCCTCTTCAAGGGCAAATTTCTTAAATAACTCAACTTGTGCATCCACACCCTCCACTTCATCAGGGTGAATATTATTAATCCACACAGGAACTTGGTAATCTCCCATTGTTCCATTTTCAAGCTTTTCTAATAAACTTTCAGGATTTTCTAATGCGGTAGGTAATGTTTCGTTCAAATACTTATCAATTGCCGCTTGGTCTCTTGCTAAAATAACAAAATGCAGGTCGCGACCTTGTACGGTTTTACCAAGACTTTGGTACTCGAGATAACGGTCGTTTGCCGCATTTGCTTCCTCGAATATTTGATCAATGGTTGGCTTTAATTCCTCATAGAAATGAAATTGATCATACACATTAAGTTTGACCATTTTAGTTGCCTTTGTTTGGCTTGCTGGATTAATTAACGCTAACTCATAGTCTCCAATAAATTGTTGATATTGCGTACGTATCGTTCGGTTCGAGAGATTGTCTCTATTATAAAGAAGACCAAACTCTAACGTTGCCTTAATGGTTGTTGTGCCATCAACAAAATGTGGCTCTTCGATCACCTTAATAAAAGGTTCACCAGTATAACTTGTCCCACTTGTCCACTTTTTCCATTCTGAGAGGCTCTTCCCTCCAAATCGAAACTCTAATTGACTTAGATCAACATTCTCCCCAAAATCTGCTTGAACTTCTACTGTTCTAGCCTCTGTAAGTGAGAATAAAGACCTACTAGTCTCTAACTCTATCACATCATAAGCTTCGACTGTTTCAGTAGCTAAAACAGGAAATGCAGCTTGTGTGAATAGGGCTACAACTAGTAAAAATCCTAGTAAAGCCGAAAATCGTTTTTTCATAAACTCATCCCTTCTATGTATATAATAGACTACCAAGTTAACGTAACAGAATATTCGGAATATAAACAGGGAATTTAGTTCGATATACGAAGTGATTTTATCGACAAATTCCGTCATTCACCTTGAATATCTAGTTAACTACTAGTTCATAAGTCTTGAGTTGTCCATAGGAAAAAATCGTTGATAGTGCTCTCTAGTCATAATTTGATTGCCTGATTTCTAGGGAGATTTGGACAGGACTTGACTAAGTTTGCCCATGGGTGTCCGAATCCAGGGCCTATTCGGACAGGACTTGGCTAAGTTTGACCATGAGTGTCCGAATCCAGGGGCTATTCGGACAGGACTTGGCTAAGTTTGACCATGGGTGTCCGAATCCGGGCGGTATTTGGACAGGATTTGATAGAGTTTGACTTTGGATGTCCGAATCCAGGCGGTATTCGGACAGGACTTGGCTAAGTTTGACCATGGGTGTCCGAATCCAGGGCCTAT
>WTKE01000027.1 GCA_011524525.1 Bacillus sp. (in: firmicutes)
TTTCAACACTAATCATTTTGTTGACGTATGATTTGTTTAGTTTTCAAAGAACAATTTATTAATCAATCGCTCTTGGGCGACTTTTTAATATTACCAGATTCAACTTTTAGAGTCAATAACTTTTTTAAGTTATTTTTCTCAGTAAGTTAACTTCTTTTGCGGCAACAGATAATAATATATCACCATATCGATTTGAATGCAACATATTTTTTTTAAAAAAATAGCGTACAAGAATAGTTCATAATCTTGTACGCTACAAAGATCGTTAACGATGTCTCATTGCTGGGAATAACAATACATCTCTAATAGAAGGTGCATTTGTTAAGAGCATAACAAGTCTATCAATTCCGATTCCTAAACCACCAGTAGGAGGCATACCATACTCTAGAGCTTCAATAAAATCATCATCCATCATATGAGCTTCATCATTTCCTTCTTCACGCTCTTTTAATTGTGCTTCAAAACGTTCACGCTGATCAATCGGATCGTTCAGCTCCGTGAAAGCATTTGCGTGTTCACGAGCCACAATGAATAATTCAAAACGATCTGTAAAACGAGGGTCTTGACCGTTTTTCTTAGCAAGAGGGGATATTTCAACCGGATGACCATATATAAATGTTGGTTGAATTAACTTTTCTTCTACTTTTTGCTCGAAGAACTCGTTAACAATATGACCATAAAGCATCGTATCTTTAATTTCTACTCCATGTTCCTTCGCAAGGGCTCTTGCTTCTTCTACACTCATTTCCTTCCAGAAATCAGCACCTGTATATTCCTTAATCGCGTCTACCATATGAAGTCTCTTCCATTCTGGCTTAAGGTTTACTTCATATTCACCGTATTGAATAGTAGTTGTCCCTAATACTTCCTGAGCAATATGAGCAATTAGGTTTTCTGTAAGGCTCATAATATCTTGATAATCAGCATAGGCCTCATACAATTCAATCATTGTAAACTCAGGATTATGACGAGTAGATACACCTTCATTACGGAACACGCGTCCAATTTCATAAACCTTTTCTAAGCCACCGACAATGAGTCGCTTTAAATGAAGTTCGATTGCAATTCGCATATATAATTCCATATCTAATGCATTATGATGCGTGATGAACGGACGAGCAGACGCTCCACCTGCAATAGCATGCATCATAGGCGTTTCTACTTCAAGGTACCCCTTAGAATCAAGGTATCTTCTCATTGATTGAATGATCAAACTACGAGTAATGAATGTGTGTCTGCTTTCTTGACTCATAATAAGATCAACATAACGTTGGCGGTAGCGCTGTTCAACGTCCTTCAGACCGTGAAATTTATCAGGAAGTGGACGTAATGACTTTGTTAAAAGCTGAAAGTCTTCTACTTTTACAGACAACTCTCCAACTTGTGTCTTAAACAATGTACCCGTTACACCAACAATATCCCCTAAATCAGCAATATTAAAGATTTCATATTGCTCTTCACCTACTGCATCTTGACGAACATATATTTGTAGCTGCCCCTTTAGGTCTTGGATATGCGCAAAGCCAGCTTTACCTTTTCCACGCTTTGTCATAATACGTCCAGCAATAGTTACAGCGATGGTTTTATTTGCCAGTTCTTCTTTTTCCATTTCTCCGTACTGACTAATAAACTCTTGGGAGAAACCAGAACGTTCGTATCTCTTTCCGAATGGATCGAGACCTTTTTCTTGAAGAGAAGCTAGCTTTTCTCTTCTAACTTGCAATTGGTCATTAAGTTCCTCATGACTCATTTTTATCAACTCCATTTTCCTTCTTGTATCTATCAAACATCAATTGCTTGAATTTATGTAATAACACCATCTTATAAGCATACTATATTATTTTACACAAAGTGAGAAAAACAGACATTAAAAAAGTAAAATAAAATAAAAACTGCCAGCATCAACTGGCAGTTTACATAATCAAACGTATTATATTGAATGTTCGCTTAGAAGTCAAACCTTAACCTACTTGAGATTCCATAACTTCTTTTTCTTCCTCTTCTAATACTAAAGCTGTTAATAAAGTAAAGAGGTCCGCTCGAGTATTGCACTCATTAATCCCATTACGTACCTTTGCATTTCCTCTAATCCCTTTTAAATACCAAGCTGCATGCTTACGCATTTCACGAACAGCTACATATTCTCCTTTAAGAGCAATAAGACGATCTAAGTGAAGAATACACACATCAATTTTTTCACGAACGGTTGGCTCACCCATGAGCTCCCCTGATTCAAGGTATTTAACCGTACGGTAGATCATCCAAGGATTTCCTAGAGCTGCACGGCCGATCATTACTCCATCACAGCCGGTTTCTTCTAGCATACGCTTTGCATCTTGAGGAGTCGTTACATCCCCATTACCGATTAATGGAATACCGATTGATTGCTTAACCTCACGAATAATATCCCAGTTTGCTTTTCCCTCGTACATTTGGACCCGAGTCCGACCGTGTAATGAAACTGCCTTACCGCCAGCTCGCTCAACGGCCTGGGCATTCTTAACAGCATAAATATGATCTTCATCCCAGCCCATACGCATTTTTACAGTGACCGGCTTTTTCACAACATCCGTAACCGCAGAAACCATCTCGTAAATTTTATCAGGATCTAAAAGCCACTTTGCTCCCGCATCACATTTTGTGATTTTCGGAACCGGACATCCCATATTAATATCAATTATATCCGCATTCGTGTTTTCATCAACGAACTTAGCAGCTTGGACTAATGTCTCTTTTTCGCCGCCAAAGATTTGCAAACTTAGTGGCTTCTCTCTCTCATCGATGTAAAGCATATTCATGGTTTTTTCGTTTTTTAAAATTATTCCTTTATCACTAACCATCTCAGCACAAACTAGACCTGCACCAAACTCTTTAACAGTTAAACGGAAAGCAGAGTTACATACTCCGGCCATCGGAGCTAACACTACTTGATTTTTCATTTCTATATCTCCAATTTTAAGCATGTTGCCCCTCCTATCTTAAACAATCTATTTATTTATCCACCTCTTGTGGCATTAAATCCTTAATTGAAACTTTCAGTGCTTGAGCCGCTGTTTCCACTAAATGATCTGAAGGCATTCGATTTCCTCGTTCTATTTCGCCTAATACCGAAACAGAAACACCGATTTCCTTTGCAAACCCTTCTTGTGTATAACCTTTTAGTTTTCGAAAAGCGCGAATACGTCTTCCCCATTTTTCTGCTTCCATATTCGTACCCCTTCTTTTTCAGCGTTCATATTGAAATAGTCCTCTATCGACTTCTCCTGATTAGGTATCATGAGTGAAGAATCTAATTCAAGTAATGGCGCAAGAACAAAGGCGCGTTCCTGCATTCTTGGATGTGGGACAATTAGGTTCTCTGCTTCAATATTTTCTTGATTGTAGAGCAAAATGTCAAGGTCTATTATTCTTGGGCCCCATTTGAATTCCCTTTTTCTCCCTAAATCCTTTTCAATCCGAAGACAAATTCCTAATAATTCATACGGTGTAAGTGTTGTTCTAATCAAGATTACCATATTTAGAAAGTCATCTTGTTCCGTATATCCAACCGGTACCGTATCATAAATAGAGGAGCTTTTTACCAAATGAACTTCCTTCTCCTCTTTTAAATAACAGATTGCATCTACTAGGTTTTTATATCGGTCTCCCATATTCGTACCTAGGGCAATATAGGCCAAGTTATTCAATAAGATCTACTCCTCATTATTTCAACTGCGACAGATTCGTAATGTCCTTGAATCGGTGGGTCAGGCTTGATAACTTTTACCGTTACAGCATGCGCTTTAGAAAATTCTCTTAAAACTCGTGAAGCAATTTCCTCAGCAACTGATTCTACTAGCTTAAATGGTTCACCTTCCACAATGTCTTTACACAGTTGGTAGAGCTCACCATAGTTAATGGATTCATTCAGGTTATCGCTTTGGCCCGCCTTCTTTAAATCAACTTCAACAACAAGATCGACCATGAATCTCTGACCTAACCGATTTTCTTCTGGGAATACACCATGAAAACCATAAAATTGCATACGGTTAACGTAAATTTTATCCATCATATTCTCCTTTTCCCATCATGGCATCCATCATTTTTGCCATTCGGCTAATTTCCTTCACATCGTGAACTCTAACAATTTGGCATCCCTGTTGAATACCGTAACATACGGTCGCTCCAGTTCCTTCCATTCGTTCATGGACAGGTAAGTCTAATACAGCACCTATCATTGATTTACGAGAAGTTCCAAGAAGAACAGGGTAACCGATAGCTACAAGCTTATGTAAATGTCTCATCATTTCCAAGTTTAACTTTACATCCTTTGCAAAACCAATGCCGGGATCTAATATAATTTGTTCATCCCTTACACCAGCTTCTTTCACTAGTGTAATGCTTTCATATAAATCATTCATAACATCCCTGAAAAAAGACTGATAGTTCCGATCCTCCCGGTTGTGCATGAGAATGATAGGTGCCTTCGTTTCCGCCGCTACCCGTTTCATATTCTCATCCGCCTTAGCACCCCATACATCATTAATAATATGAGCTCCAGCAGCCAGTGCTTCTCTAGCCACATCTGCTTTGTATGTATCGATGGAAATAGGAACGCTAACTTCTTTTGATATAGCTTTAATAACAGGAACCACACGTTCTATTTCTTCTTCAGCAGGTATAAATCTCGCTCCAGGCCTAGTGGACTCCCCGCCGATATCAATAATATCAGCTCCTTCTTCCACCATCTCAATCGCTCGTTTCACCGCTTCATCTACTCTATTAAAGCTGCCACCATCTGAAAATGAATCAGGTGTAGCATTTAAGATTCCCATGATGATTGTTTTTTTCTTAAAATCTAATGTATATGGTCCGGCAGAAATCAAATAAAACGCCTCCTAATTCCTTTGTTAATTTATTTCCTTTCTACTCCAAAGACTATTTGTATACATTCGATACGCTTGGTGCAACATTTGAAAAAACTCACCCTCTACACCCGGAAATACAAGTGAATCTACTTTCGAAATGGCAACTATCTCTTGAATGGAGTTGGTAACAAATATCTCAGTAGCCGTATTAAGTACATCTGTTTTATAGAAACCTTCCTTAACCTGTAATCCCTTTTTACTAGCAAGTTCTATTACAAATGATCGGGTGATTCCACTTAATATTCCTGTACCAAGGTCAGGGGTAAACAATTGGTTATCTATTACCCAGAAAATATTTGAGACAATTCCTTCTGCTATACATCCGTCCTTTGTTAGAAAGATTCCTTCCACATTTGTCCGATTTCCTATTTCTCTTTTTGCCAATAAATTATTCATATAGTGATGAGACTTTAAACGCAAGGGACCTTCTGGGGTATTTCGACTGAGCTTTAGAAACTGAGCTTCCTTCTCTGTCGGTCCACCAGCTTCAGGAAGTGGCTTTACAAACATCATTATATTGGCATGCTCATACGGCTCTACCGGTAAACCGACCGCTCCAACACCCGCTGAAACGTTAAGTCGTATATAAGCATTGGTCAGCTTGTTCTTTTCCAATAGAAGCTTGAGCGCTTGAATCATTTCGTCTTTATTTAGGATTTTTTGAATTCCGATCATCTCTAGACTGCTATTTAGACGTTCTAGATGATCTTCTAATAAAAAGGGATGCCCTTCATATACACGAAATGTTTCAAATAGGCCCATTCCATAAAGGAAACCATGATCAAAGGGGGAGATTCTTGCCTCCTCCTCCTTGATCATTTCTCCGTTTATATATAAATACATCATGATCCCTCATTCTTTGGAGACAGTTCCATTTTGTAAAACGACACAAAATTCTGTAGTAATTGTTTCCCAGCGGTAGTCATAATGGACTCTGGATGGAATTGAACCCCTTCTACCGGTAGCTCTCTATGCCTGATCGCCATAATTTCTCCTTCTTTCGTCCAAGCAGATATTTCAAAGCATTCTGGTAGCGTTTCTCTCTTTACAATCAAAGAATGGTATCTTGTTGCAGGAAAAGGATTCGGTAACCCTTCAAAAATTGTTTTTCCATCATGATGCATGAGAGAGGTCTTGCCATGCATTAACCGCTCCGCTTGCACAACATCTCCCCCGAATACTTGAGCGATCGACTGATGACCTAGACATACACCAAATATAGGAATCTTCCCTGCAAATTCCTCTATTGCTCGTAATGATATCCCTGCTTCATTTGGGCTACATGGTCCAGGTGAAACCATAAGAAAGTTTGGACCTAGTTCTTCAATGTCTCGAATACTTATGGAGTCATTTCGCTTAACTTCTAAAGTTTCACCAAGTTCACCTAAGTACTGAACAAGATTAAAAGTAAATGAGTCATAATTATCTATCATTAAAATCAATGCAATTCACCTTTTTCCGCCAGTTCTTTTGCTCTCCATAGAGCCATTGCTTTTTTCAAAGATTCTTTATATTCATGCTTAGGATTAGAATCAATGACAATTCCTGCTCCTGCTTGAACAAATGCTTGTCCGTCTTTTACTAACATTGTGCGAATAACAATATTAATTTCCATGTCATCATTAAAACCAATCCACCCTATGGAACCTGTGTAGATTCCGCGCTGAACCGGCTCGAGCTCTTCAATAATTTCCATCGTTCGAACCTTAGGGGCTCCTGTAATTGTACCACCAGGAAAGGTAGCATCAATCAAATCAAAGGATGTTTGATCTGGTCGTATGACTCCTCTAACATTCGAGACAATATGCATCACATGAGAATATCTTTCAATGACCATAAATTCGTTTACTTCCACCGTTCCGTACTCACAAACTCTTCCTAAATCATTTCGTTCTAAATCAACGAGCATCACATGCTCTGCTCTCTCTTTTTCACTTTCAATAAGTTCCTTAGCAAGTCTGAGATCTTCTTCTTCATTTTCCCCTCGAGAACGAGTCCCAGCAATTGGTCTTGTACTAACCTCTTTTCCATGCTTTTTCACAAGTAGCTCAGGAGACCCACCTACAATCTGAAAGTCAGGAGTATGTATATAACTCATATATGGGGAAGGATTTAATTGTCTGAGCTGATCGTATACATTCACCGCTGGAATGGTTATCGCTTTTGCTTGGCGGACAGATAAATTAACTTGAAAGATGTCACCCTGTGCAATGTATTCTTGAATTCTATCTACCGCCCTCATAAACTCTTCATCGCTCATGGATACATGAAGCTCATCATTATCAGGAGTGATTCTTTCTTGTTCGAACTTCACTACTGGGCCTGTCCACTTTGACTCCCACTCCTTAAGAACATCCGTATTTTCATATCCCTTTTCTTGAATCTGCATGAGCCAGAGTGTTTCCTCTTTATGATCAAATACAAACCATTCATTAAAGAGGAAAAAATACAACTCCGGCATTTCCAAATCATCCAATGAAAATTTAGGCAACTTCTCTATATAACGCACATAATCATAGCTGATATAACCAATAAGTCCTCCTTGAAAATCCGGAAGTCCTTCCTGACGCTCTAGCTTATATTGAGACAGATATTCTTTCATTAAATGAAGAGGATTCCCTTGTTGTTCCTGCCTATTTCCCTTTTCAACAATCGTTAGTTTGCTATTTTTCCCTATAAAGATTGTCTCTGGCCCAAAAGCGGCAATATTGTATCGTCCACCTCGTCCACTTTCTAACAATACATGGTGTTCATATGATTGAGAAAGCTCCCTGTACTTCTGGTAAAACCTTTCTTTATCAAAAGGCATCTGTTTACTATTTAGTGTTAATATTTTCAAAAAGGTTCTCCCCTTTAAAAAAGTGAAAATAAAAGTTCCTTGTCTTATTTTACTATTAGACAAAATAAAAACAACAGCCCTAGGGACTGTTGCTTATGTTTTGATTAGTCTTCGAATTGATATAATGGAGTACTTAGGTAACGTTCTCCGTTACTTGGAATAATTGCCAGTACTTTCTTACCTGCTCCAAGCTCTTTTGCTACCTTCAATGCTGCACAGATAGCTGCCCCAGAAGAGATCCCTCCAAGAATTCCTTCTTCCTTCGCTGCACGACGTGCATATTCGAAAGCTTGGTCATTAGAGATTTGAATTACTTCGTCGTATACCTTTGTATCAAGAATATCAGGAACAAAACCTGCACCGATTCCTTGAATTTTGTGTGGACCTGGCTTACCACCAGATAATACAGGTGAATCAACCGGTTCAACCGCATAAACTTTAACATTGTCAAAATTTTGCTTAAGAACTTGACCAGCACCTGTAATTGTTCCACCCGTTCCGATCCCTGCAACAAACGCATCAAGACCTTCACTCATTTGCTCAACAATTTCCTTACCTGTCGTTCTTCTGTGAACTTCAGGGTTAGATAGGTTCTTAAATTGTTGTGGCATAAAGTAGCCATTTTCTTTTGCAAGTTCTTCCGCTTTACGAATAGCTCCGCCCATTCCCTCTGGACCAGGTGTCAATACAAGTTCTGCTCCATATGCACGAAGTAGGTTACGTCTTTCCATACTCATTGTTTCAGGCATTACTAGAATCGCTCTGTACCCTTTTGCTGCAGCAACCATCGCAAGACCAATTCCCGTGTTACCACTCGTTGGCTCAACAATCGTATCTCCAGCTTTAAGGTCTCCACTCTCTTCAGCTGACTCAATCATTGCAAGAGCAATACGGTCTTTTACTGAGCTTCCTGGATTCATATATTCAAGCTTTAAGTACACATCTGCGCTACCTTCTTCAACAAGGCGATTAAGCTTAACAATCGGCGTTTGTCCGACTAGTTCTGAAATAGAGTTTGCTACACGTACCATCAACAACCACTCCTTATTCCGACTAATTTTATTGGTTTAATTTAATTTATAACATAAATTTGGCAAGTGTCAATCTTTTTACACAAAACTCCACTGAATTTTCAAGTAGAAAATCGTTCTAAGGAACTATCTAGTTCTGTTCGTAAAACCAATCAACCTTAGCCTCATCCCAAAAGTCACGCGCCGTTGCCGTTACACCCATTTGCTCTAAAGCTATTTGTCTTCGTATACTTTCTTTTACATCCTTATACTCGAACGTTCTTCCTTTTATTTGATCATGAAGCATAACAATAGAATAACCATTATCTGTTTTTATCGGACCTGTCCACTCGTTTTCCTTCAATTTCTTGACAGCTGCTAAGTAGTCGCGGGCATATTGATCCATTTCCTCACTAACATAACCAATATCGCCCCCTTGATTCGCACTGAATTCATCAATGGAGCGTTCCATGGCTAATGTCTCAAAACTTGTACCCTGTTCAAGTTCCTCTAGTGCCTTTTTTGCTTCTTCTTCCGTCTCTACAATGATATGAGACAGGTGGTAAGCGGTTGGAATTTCATACAGGCTAGAATTTTCCTCATAAAATTTTTTTAGATCCTTTTCTTCCACTACCACATCTTTTGTTAGAAGCTCATCAAGCATGAGGCTATATTGAATTTGCTGTCTCCACTTTTCTTCATCCAAATTCTCATTAGATCCTGAACCATACATGGTTTTCACTAGGAGGAGTTCTCTATCTACTGCTTTCTTTGAAATGGAGATATCATATTTCTTAGCTAATTGAGCGATTGCTTTCTGATCAATCATCTCACTCAATACATCACGACCATAACGCTCTTCCATTTCCCCAAGCCATTCTTGTCTAGTAATTGTCTCATTCCCTATCGTTGCCACTACCTCTTTACTGTCACCGTTATCCCGTGATAAGAAAAAAATAATAGTAGCAGCATTAAGCAAGAGAAGGCCGACAACTAAAGATTTTAAATACCTTTTATCCACCATTTCTCCCCCAGGTTTTGATTAAAATTTTGCCTGTTCCTTCAATCTCTCTAATTCTTCTCTCGTAAATTGATATTTTTCGTTACAGAAATGGCATTGTGCTTCAGCTTGACCATCTGTGACAATCATATCTTCTATTTCCTCTTTACCTAAAGAGATAATTCCATTAGAGAATTTCTCCTTTGAACATGTACATGAGAAAGTTACAGGTAAAGTTTCGAGGGTTTTTACGTTTTCTTCACCTAGTAGCTCATTTAATATTTGTTCAGGGGTGAGGCCCTTTTCAATCATCTTAGAGATAGGTTCAATGGTTTTTAAGCGATTTTCTATTTCCGAAATGGTTTTATCTTCGGTTCCAGGCATCAACTGAATAATAAATCCACCTGCAGCGAGAATACTATTATCTGGATTTACTAAAACACCCACTCCCACAGATGAAGGCACTTGTTCTGAAGTGACAAAGTAATAAGTAAAGTCCTCACCCAGTTCTCCTGAGATTAGAGGTACTTGACCTGTAAAGTTCTCACGTAGACCAATATCTTTAACAACCGATAAAAACCCATCTGTACCCACCGCTCTTCGAACATCCAGCTTTCCATGTTCGTTTAAATCAAAATGAGTTTGAGGATTAGTTACATATCCGCGTACTTCCCCTTTTGCATTCGTATCAATTAAAATCGGACCAAGAGGCCCCCCACCATTTATCCTAATAGTGATTTTTTCCTCACCTTTTAACATAGCCCCCATCATAACACCGGCAGTCATAGCTCTTCCTAAGGCAGCTGATGCTGTTGGCCATGTATAATGACGTCTTTGTGCCTCTCCTACTGTTTCTGTGCTCTTAGCCGCGTAGGCACGAACTTGCCCATCATAAGCAAGTGCTTTTATTAAATAGTCACTCATTTGGTTACCCCTTTCAGTCATACAAAGCTGTTATCTTACTTTATCGTTTCCAAATTTCTTTTATAAATTATCTGAAGACCCTTTAATGTTAAAAAAGGATCAACAATGTCAATAATATTTGATTCTTGTGCAATCAGATTTGATAATCCCCCTGTAGCAATAACGGTAGGCTTTTCTTTACTTTGATCCTTCATGCGTTTAACAATTCCTTCTACCTGGCCTACATAGCCATAAAGAATACCCGCTTGCATGGCAGCAACCGTATTTTTTCCTACAACTCCATCCGGACGAGCAATTTCTATCCTCGGCAGTTTGGCGGCCCGTGTATATAGAGCTTCTGTTGAAATATTAATACCAGGAGCAATGGCTCCTCCCATGTATTGCTTATGTTCATCTATGTAACAATAGGTTGTTGCTGTACCAAAATCAACAATGATCAACGGACTTCCATACTCATGGATAGCAGCTACTGCATTAACAATTCGGTCTGCTCCGACTTCTCTTGGGTTTTCATACTTTATATTTAACCCGGTTTTGATTCCTGGCCCTACAACTAAAGGCTTTATATGGAAATATTTTTGGCACATACGTTCTAGAGAGAACATGATGGGCGGTACAACAGAAGAGATAATGATTCCGTCTATATCGGTAAAAGAAAGATTTGCATGAGTAAACAGATTCTTAATGATCATCCCAAATTCATCTTCTGTTTTTGAACGGTTTGTTTCTATTCTCCAATGATGTTTTAACTCTTCTCGATCATATACACCTAACACAATATTGGTATTACCCACGTCAAATACAAATATCAAACGTCTCACCACTTTATTAAAATTTCTTAACCTTTAAGTTTCATTCTGCCAACATCATACCATAACTATCCAACGCAAGCATAGAAAAGAGGCACTCTATAGAAGAGTACCTCTTTATGATTTATTATTCTTTTTTACTTCTTAAATCAGGTAGCGTACTTTCATCTGAAGATGACTCATCTAATGACGACTCTTCTTCCTTCTTACCGCCGATGTTCACTTTCACATCATCTACCACTGATGTTGTACCTTTATCACTAGATGGTCGATCAGGAAGTGTTCCTTTTTCAACTAAGTGCTTAATTTGCTCAGCATCTAGAGTTTCTACTTCAAGAAGTGTATTTGCTATTAAATCAAGTTTATCTCGATTTTCAGTAAGAAGCTGTTTCGCTCTAGCATAACACTCTTTAATAATGGTTTGAATTTCAAGATCAATTTCGTAAGCAATCTTATCTGAATAGTTTTGTTCATTATGAAGATCTCTACCTAGGAACACTTGACCACCAGAAGATTGACCAAATTGTAATGGACCTAACTTATCACTCATTCCGAATTCTGTAACCATTCGGCGGGCAATTCCTGTTGCACGTTGGAAATCATTATGAGCGCCTGTACTTACCTCACCAAAGACGATTTCCTCAGCCACTCGACCTCCTAGTAAGCCAACAATTTTATCAAGAAGCTCAGGTTTTGTCATGAAGTAACGGTCTTCTTTCGGAAGCATTACGGCATAGCCACCAGCTTGCCCACGAGGGACAATCGTTACTTTATGAACCATTTCTGCTTCATCTAACACCACACCAATAACCGTATGTCCTGCTTCATGGAAAGCAACAATATTACGTTCTTTTTTAGATATAACTCGACTCTTTTTCGCAGGTCCCGCAATGACACGATCAGTTGCTTCATCGATATCAGTCATATCCACCTTTTTCTTATTTTGGCGAGCAGCAACTAATGCTGCTTCATTCAACAAGTTTTCAAGATCGGCACCAGAAAAGCCTGGAGTTCTAGCAGCAATCGCTTTTAAGTTTACTGATTCATCAAGCGGTTTGTTTCGTGCATGTACCTTTAATACTGCTTCACGGCCATTGACATCCGGACGGTCAACTGTAATCTGACGGTCAAAACGCCCTGGACGAAGTAAAGCAGGGTCTAGAATATCCGGACGGTTTGTTGCAGCAACAATAATGATTCCCTCGTTCGCTCCGAACCCATCCATCTCTACTAGCAATTGGTTTAGCGTTTGTTCACGCTCATCGTGTCCACCACCAAGACCAGCACCACGCTGACGTCCCACTGCATCAATTTCATCTATAAAGATGATACAAGGAGCATTTTTCTTTGCATTTTCGAATAGGTCACGTACACGCGATGCTCCTACCCCAACAAACATTTCAACAAAGTCAGATCCACTGATTGAGAAGAAAGGTACCCCAGCCTCACCAGCTACCGCACGAGCTAATAATGTTTTACCTGTACCTGGAGGTCCTACCAAAAGTACCCCTTTTGGAATACGTGCACCTAACTCTGCAAATTTACGAGGATCCTTTAAAAACTCAACCACTTCAACGAGCTCTTGCTTTTCTTCATCAGCACCAGCTACATCTTTAAAACGAACCTTCTTCTTGTCATCATTGTAAAGCTTTGCCTTGCTCTTTCCAAAATTCATGACACGGCTTCCACCGCCTTGTGCCTGATTTAAAAGGAAGAAGAACAAAATAAAGATAATGACAAACGGAATAATAGAAGTAAAGAAGGTTACCCAACCACTTGTTTCTTTCGCTGGAAGCACATCCACAGTAGGGTCTGCCTGCTCAATCTTTTGTAATAGACTTTCACTATTCCATACGTAAGTAATAAATGATTTTCCTTCTTCTGCACCTTCAAGTGTCCCACGAACTTCATAAACTCCTCTTTCTGGCTGAACGGAGATAGACTCTACCTGTTTAGCTTCAAGATGGTCTACGAATTTACTATAAGATATATTTTCGGTTGGTTCATTATTACCATTAAAAAAGCTAACCACACCAATAATCACTAGAAAAATTAATAAATAAAAGATGGTATTACGAAAAATCCGATTCATCCCTTACCTCCTCCCACGGGTAAACAAGCTATAGTAAATAGTAACATAGAAAATTGTTCCAGTATATGAATATGCCTTTGTAGTATGCATACTATACTAATTCTTTTGTCATACGCTTACTCGTTATTTGTTGTGTAAACTTCCGGCTTTAAAACCCCAATGTAAGGTAAATTACGGTATTTCTCTGCGTAATCGAGACCATAACCTACAACAAATTCATCAGGAACAATGAATCCAACATAATCTGCCGCTATATCAGCCTTACGACCAGTTGGTTTATCCAATAATGTGACAATACTAATTGATTTTGCTTTACGGTAACGGAAAAGCTCAACCAGATAGCTAAGTGTTAACCCACTATCAATGATGTCTTCGATTATCAATATATCTCTACCCTCTACTGAAGTATCTAAATCCTTCAAAATTTTCACTTCACCAGAAGAGACCGTTGAATTTCCGTAACTTGACACATCCATAAAATCCATTTCAAGGTATGTATCCATTCGTTTTAAAAGATCTGCCATAAAAGGCATCGCACCCTTAAGTACGCCAATTGCTAACGGAAACTTATCACTATAATCTTGTGATAACTTTGCCCCTAACTCCTTGATTTTCTCCTGAATTTCTTCTTCAGAAAATAAAACTTTTTCAATGTCATTTTTCATCATGATTTGCTTGTGCCCCCTAGAAGATCATTGCTTGTTATATTGTAAAAGTATGTATTTCTTTTCATCAGCTTGAACCAAAGAAGATATATGTGATTTCTTTATTCCGGGAATCCAAATGATATGATCATTTGAATCTGTAACAATTGGCCACCTATTCCTCTCAATAATCGGTAGCTTCAGATCAATAAAGATATCTTTAATCTTTTTTGTTCCTTTCATCCCTTTCACTCTCATTCGATCTCCCTCTCTCCTTGTTCTGACCTTCAGCGGAAGATGAATGTTGGTTAAAGGAAGTAAAAGTTGATTAATGTTAGTATATTCTATTTCTTTATCAACATATTCCCATGTAATGAAATCCCCTGTTGGTAAAACTGTTTTTCCAACCGTTAAATCCATCTCAAAAGTTACATCCTTTAGTAGGGTATGCTGAAATTGAAATTGCAACTCTCCATACGAACGATTTACCTTTAATTTTTCAGGTAAATCAATCACACCAGAGGGCTGAGGGTTGTTGATAAGAGAAAAGATCTGTTCAATATGAACAGCAGAAAGGGAAGCTGGTTGATGCTTATAAAGATAGTTTAATATTAGTTTAATCACTCTTCTTTGTAAAGGCATTGGCATTGAGCATAGTGTTTGAATGTCAATAACAATTTTTTCGTCACTTTGAAATTTCTTGACCTTTGTTAATTGCTGGTTTGCCATATCCTCTAAAAAGCGCTCTGTTTCTTCCATTTCCTCACTAAACCTTTGAAAATGCTCATGTACCCTAGGGTTTTCAGCTTTCAAAAAAGGAAGGATGGTATGGCGAAATCGATTTCTACTATATTTATCACTGTCATTACTAGGATCTCTTCTTGGATCTAGCATATGTCTTTGGCAGTATTCTTCTATTTCTTGTTTAGAGACGCAAAGAAAAGGTCTTAGAAGTGTCCCTCTGTCAAACGCTCTTGAAAAAGGGATACCGATTCTAGCTTTTCCTGAACTTCCTCTTGTTAACCTCATAATCACGGTTTCCATTTGGTCGTCTCCGTGATGTCCGAGCATCAGATAGCGAAGGTTTTCCCTTCCCATCGTTTCTTGAAAAAAAGAGTATCTGCATTCTCTAGCAGCTACCTGGGAGCTTAACCCCGTTTCTTCCATGTACAATGGTACATTTATAGAACGAACAGTGATAGGAATGTTCCTTTCTTCACAAAAGGACTGAACAAACCTTGCCTCACGCTCGGATTCACCTCCTCTAAACATATGATCCACATGTGCAACAAAAAGTCTAAGTTGGTAGCGCTCCTGACGTCTCCATAGGAAATGTAGAAGGGCGAGTGAATCCGGACCTCCCGAAACACCAACTAAAATGCTAGCTCCCATTAAGTTTATTTGTTTTCGAGTTAGAAAAGCTTCTACTTTTTGTTCAAGCATGAGATTCTTCCTTACTTCATTGTCTTATCTTTAGCTTACCATGTTCTATACATTCCTTCAAAAACTAAGGGGGTGATTTATGAATTTTTTATAACTGTCCATATATATAAAGGAAATAAAGAAAGGACAGTGTCGTTACAATAAGCGTTGATTCTAGCGCATGCCTTTTCTTTTTCTTTTTTACAATGATTTGACGACTTTGGCCCGTTTGATTTTGCACTTGACTTCTTTGCTGCTGCATAGCGGGTTTGGATCGTTGCTTTTGTGGTTGTACATTTGATGCTTTGGGTGGATTGGGCTGAGCAGGAGCATAATTGCCTTCAATTATTGCTTTTCTCATGTCCAAAGCTGATTGGTATTTCCCTTTTAATGCATGAATGATTACTTGCTCATATTTGAGTAATTCAGACTTTTGTCTAATCATCATCTGAAGCTGATTAAGACCACCAGAGGTTTTCTGGAACCGCTTGGGGTAAGCTGTATTGATCATAATCATTGCAACTGCAAACAAGTCGTAAGCAGGATCTGCTTTTCTTGATCCAAGTCCCCAATAGCCCCTATCATAAAACTCCGTGAATTCCTTGATTGCTCTACCTTGAATCGTTGTACCGCCAACATCAATACAACGTATCTTCGATGGTGGTCCTGTAACGATTAGATTTTCTGGCTTTAAGTCACCAAAAGTCCACCCATTGAAATGCAATAAATGGAGGTCGGAGAGTAACTGTAACACGAGAACTTCAATCCATACCGATCCCTTTTGTTGGATAAACGTTAAAAAATCTGGACCTTTAATATATTCCATTGTATAAAAGGATACCTTTCCTGACGGCCTTATCCAATCATCCACATCAACCAAAGAAGGCCCTAGGGTTGACCCTTGGACCTTCGCAAAGGATTTGAGGACATTGACCTCAGAAGTAATTGACATTCCATTATGACTCAACTTTAAAGCTACATACTGATTTAAGTACTGAGCAAGATACACAATTCCGTTTGCTCCGTATCCAAGCTCCTTAACAATTACATATCTATTCTTATGCCATTTCCCTTCAACAATTGTTCCTGCTGTTATATTAGACAGATTCTTCAAAGTATTGTTCATCATCACGAGAAATTAGGCTCCTTAACGAACGTTTTTTCTTAAAGGATGACAGTGCTTCACGAAGTGCGGGACCAGTAGGTGTAATTCCACCTGTTGTAAGTTTTGAGAAAATACTAGTTAATGACTCTAACCTAGGGGTCCAATCCAGCAATTTTTCGACATCATTCTTTTTCCCGGGAAATACAAAAACGGAAAAATGGTTGTCACCTGACCTAGCATTAAGGCTTAACGATAGGTCTAATAAGGCCTCTTTAACAGTTGGAAGCTTATGTTTCATACTTGCACTTGTGTCGACAAGAATCAACACTTCTAACTCTACCTTTTCTCCAAGCTCATCGACAACCTCCATTACTTCGCCACGTTTTTCAGGAGGTAAGTCCTCTACTGTCTGTGAACCACCTAAGATTTGCTGTAATTCCTTGTTTACCACTCCTTGAAGTGTTTGCGTCATTGCCTTCCTTGTAACCATTTGTACAGTTTGAGAAAGCTGCTGTGAATAGACCACTTGGCTTACTCCCCCACCAGACATTGCGATATTCTCAATTTCTCTTAATCCTTGATCATCAATAACATCCTGTTCCATCACTCCTATCACATTCACTGTGATCCCTTGTTCTTTTGCTAGTGCTGAAACAGCAATGGGGTCCTCTCCTTGGTTTGAGCATCCATCAGTTATCAAAAGAATTTGTTTTAATGTGCCAGTTTTCATTCGATTCCCCTCCACGTCTAAATGTTGGTAACATTTTCGACTAGTTGGAGGGGAAATATACATATATTTTCTCTTTACTGTATAAAATAACTAGTTTGCTTTTTGTCGATATTTATTTACCGGTATTGAAGACCACTTCGGTGTATTATGTTTAATCTTTGAAACAACAACGGTCATATCATCCTCGATATAACCTGAACGAGAACGAATCACCTCTTCCATAATTAAATCAGCCACCTCTTGTGGATCATCTGTTACTAACTCTCCGATTTTCCGTTTCATCCAAAGATCGTAGTTCTCTACATGTTTAGGCCCTTCAAATACTCCATCACTCATCATGATCAGGAGATCACCAGCCTTTAACTGTTCACTTACCACATCCACATCAAACTCCTGAATAATCCCCATCGGAAGATTACTTGCTTGGATTTTAATAACCGCATTTCCCCTCTTAATAAAGCTTGGTGTTGAACCAATTTTCAAGAATCGTACAGCGGCATTTTGAAGATCAATCATTGCTAAATCTAAGGTCGAGAAAATTTCATCCGTAGTGCGCAAAGATAAGACGGAATTGACTGACTTAATGGCCACCTTCTCCTCGATCCCTGATTGTAGAATTTTCTGTAGAAGTTGAAGAGTTTCCTGGCTTTCAATATGGGCTCTTTCTCCATTCCCCATTCCATCGCTAATGGCAACAGCATGCTTACCGCCACCAAGCTCCATCGTTGAATAACTATCACCTGATACAAAGCCCCCATCCTTTGCCGCATGAGCAACCCCTGTATCAATGGTAAAAGCCTTCGCCGACCGGAACGTTACATGACAATAACCATTTGGATAGGAAGCACACTCTTCTGCATTTACAACGATGTTTTCACCTAATATATCAGAGAGCATTGGTGCGATAATCTTTTCACATTCTCCATGTCCATTACAATATGGAATGGTTATATCGATATCAACATTTCCTTGTTCAAGGCTGTATATCTCAACATGTTCAATATGAACACCATACTCCCGTAACGCTTCAAGTATAAGTTCTTCTTGCTTATAATGATTATCTCTTTCCCTTTGAATCTCCTTAGCAAAGTTCCCCATAACGGTCGAAACACCCAGGAGTTGGTCAGCTACTAGTCTTCTACTTTCCTGCACTTGTTTCTTTAACTTTTGATTCGCTTGATAGAAAGTTAGCTCCTGTTGAATGGCATCTACTACCTTTTTGGACTTTGTGCAATGTTTCTCCCAGTCTCTTGAAAGCTTCAATGGCACAACACCAGAGTTATGATCCATTTCATTCATAATATCCTTCATATATTCATAAGTTGTATTAAAGTTTCTGGACCAGCAATTTTCCTTTTTAAAGCAAGTTTGACAGGTCTTTTCTGTTACGTTTCCAAGGAAAAAGTCAAGTTCTCTATCTTTGTCTATTTCTCCACTTTCATCTAATGATGAAAAACTGTCTGACAGAGCTTGAAAGACAGAAGAGAATTGTTCAACTCTTTGCGCGGTTACATCCCTCATTTTTCTCATATACTGCTGTTGTTCCGCAGAATACTCAGGTGTTCCAGGGATATGTTTGGCTAGTTTAGATGTGAGTGCTTGAGGTGTTAGGAAAAATAGTAGAATCGCAGCAGATGTTTCTAAGACGGTCTTGTAAAGAGAGCCACCACCCTCACCGTACATGCCAATTAATAAAGTTGCTATTAATAGCCCCACGGCTACCCCTATTTTTTTCCCTTCTTTTAGAAGTCCTCCTAATAGCCCAGAAAAGGCTAGTAAACTCATATGATAGAAACTAGTAATGTTCGCCAGACTGAATATTAATCCCGTCACAACTCCGACAGTAGAACCTACCGTTGCCCCAGCAACAAAGGAGAATACTAATACTAGATACCTTGACATAATATGTTCAATCGATAAATCATACAATGACCAACCAATGGTTCCTGTCATAATTGATGCCAGCATAATAATTAGACAAACGATTTCTTCGGTTTTTAAAGTTTGTCTTCTTTTGCTTATTGAAAGAAGAGGGATACTCTGAAGGAAAATTAGGGTTAATATGAAGCCAAGGCTAGCCTCTACCCCTGCCATCATCCCGTCATAAAGTGATACATTACCTGTTGTTATATAGCTTTTTCCAATCTCACCAATACCCAAAGTGAAGAATACATAAAAGGGGATTGCACGAACTTCTGTTTTCAACCATCTTTTCGTTAATCGAAAAGCAAATAAAAAGAGAAAAGCTGTGCAAAAAGCAAATGCGGAATTTACAATTGAAAGGGTTGCTGCACCAGCTACTAGTCCGATTAAAGCAAGAGGAGCTTTATCCTTTTTCACGAAATAGACAGCCGCAAAAAAAGGAAGGGCAAAAGGTGTTAGTTTAGCCAATATAAGGGCTCGTCCAAGCAAAAATCCGATAAGGAGGAGAAGGATTCCTTTCTTTACGAAAAATGTCTCTAACTTTGCTTGTAGCTTGTCCAACATATTTCCAAACTCGATCTTATGTTTATTAAAATTGACATCACCGACAGGATCAATAATATTCCTTTCTACCTTTTCCATAATTTTTACACCCCATTTTTATTTCGTTGCAAGCATTATAAAAAACATAAGTTCAAAATTTTGTCATAATTACTCAACATATTCCAATTTTCCTTCGACGTTATTCTTGTATTAATTCAAAACTTATTCAATAACGCGACAAGATTCTATAAATTTCATCGCTTTCGGAACTACATTCATAACTTCGGAAGCAAAAACTCCATTTAAAAAGAAAGGGGTTTTTGTAGAAATTAAAGGAATAAAAATAGTTACTTTTATAGAAAAATATGAATCCATACAAAAAAGGCAAGCCGTTTTTCGGCTTGCCTTCATATTTATTAATGTATCAGCAGCAAGTTACCCTCTTCTAGCTCCTCTTCCGCCGCGCTTTGATTCTGTGTTGCGCTTAAGAGAAGACAGTCGATCTTCACTATCTTTTAAGAAACGAGCCATTTTTGATTCAAAGTTCTCTTTGGGAGGCATTCTATCATTTGCTTTCCCTTGACGAGGACGTCCTGCCCCTCTTGAATCATTTCCGCCACCACGATATGGTGGTCTTTCCGATCTTTCTGGACGAGAGCTGCGTTCAGGTCTCTCAGGTCTCTCAGGTCGATCTACAGCTTTTTTAATTGATAAACCGATTTTCCCATCTTTCTCCACATTGATGACCTTTACTTCCACTTGGTCACCAACTTTTAGATGGTCGTTAATGTCTTTAACATAATTATCTGCAACTTCACTAATGTGAACAAGACCTGTTGATCCTTCCGGTAGCTCTACAAAAGCTCCAAAATTAGTAATGCCTGTTACCTTTCCTTGTAACTTGCTGCCTACTTCGATTGACATAAAAAGAATGTTCCTCCTTAAGAATATAAAAAATCATACTTTATATATATTATACAGAAAGGAAAAAAAGCGTGTCAATAAGCCGAGTTACCGGTTCATTTTTCCTTGTCTTTTTTTTCCTCTGGGAGGTTGAAAATTATCTCGTTACTATTGGAAAGAAAGAAATCCTTTCTTGCTAATTTAGCGATATATTCTTCATCATTTAACTTAATGATTTCCTCTTTAAGGATGGTTTCATCCTTTTTTAAGGCGACTAGTTCCTGGTCCGCCTTTTGCTTTTCTTCCTTCATTGCCTCTAGAGTCGCGGATTGCCTTAGGAGTGTAGAAACAATAAAGTATGCTGCTAATCCTACGATTACAATAAAAACGGCTAGCCTTCTCATAAGCAGAGTTCTTTTTCTTGCATTTTGAATCACTGCCATTTCCTGATGCTCCACGTATTGTGACGGTATTTTGGTTATATTCCTTTTTCTGACAACACTCACCTCGGCGTTCCCTCCTTACTCTTTGTCCTTTCTCCATCTAGAAAGAACGTTATTAATGGTATTCTTTATTCCCTGATAATATCCTGCTAACTTATTATATAACTTCTCGACGGTTTTTTTAATATGTTTCGGCAATAAATTCCAAAATAATATCAAGAGCCATTTGACAGGGGCAAACACAAATTTAATTATCATCCAAACGGCCTGGATTGTCCACTTTACAAGTACGAAAAGTCCCTTTCCTATCATTGTAACTAGACTTACACAACCTAGCAAGAGAGAGACAATCGGCCTATAAATAAGCATAAGAAATATTTTAACAGCGTACCGATAAATAGAGATTATCATGGTTATGATAATCTCTAAAACTCTTGCGTAGCCACGCTTTAAGAGACTTTGGTAAGCAGCAAACCCACAGAGAATGGCCAAGAAAATATAAAACCTTAATTCTCCTTGGTTAATAACAAATAATACGTAGAAAAAAATCAAACCCTGTAGAATCCAAAAGAATATGTCGTTTAAAAATACAAGCCAAGACTTTCTTTTTGATCGAAATAAGAAACGATTATACGTATCAATTGCAGCACCTAGATAGCTCCCCATGGCCGCCATGGAAATCATTGTTAAAAATTGTGTAGTAAGCGTCATCGGAATAGCTTGCTAAAGAAACCTTTAGCCTTCTCCCCATGCTGATCATCTAAATACACAAGATCAAATACTTTTCCTTTGATGGATACAATTCCTTTATCAACATCTAGGTTTTTCATCTGCAGATTTTGACCCTTAATAGCAAGAAAACCCATTACGGTTTCAAGCAGAAACTCTTCATTATCAAAACTTTCAACTTGTTTCACACCTGTGATGTCTAAAAGTCTACGCCCCCTCATGATGACATCGTGATCTGGTAACGTAGACCCCTTTGAAGAAGTATTTGTGTCATAGTATTGGCTCATTCTCTCATCCCTCACAATCACTTTGTACAACCTTTTGTACATATGTATGAAGGGGATGATTTAATTAGAACAGAAACATAAGTGTACGATTCCTCTTCTAGCTAGCTATTCAACGGCTTCTTCAACCTTCTCTTCCTTAACAAGACTATACATATCTGCTGCTTCCTCTTTTCGAGACGTTTCCTGAAGCTTTTCAATTTTAACCGTTACGATCTTTTGTCCAAATCGGACAGCCAGTTCATCTCCAACTTTTACAGTTGAGCTCGCTTTTGCCTGTTGGCCATTTATCGTAATTCTTCCTTGATCACTAACCTCTTTCGCAAGTGTTCTTCTTTTAATAAGACGTGAGACCTTCAAAAATTTATCTAATCTCATATAAAACTCCTCCATATCACTCTTCTTTTTTTGCCTCATTCCAGAACTGATCAAGCTCTTCTAATGTAAATTCATTAAAGCCTTTCCCACTAGCAAGTACCTTAGCCTCTATAAAGGCAAAGCGCCGCAAGAATTTTTGATTTGTTTGAAATAATGCCTCTTCAGGCTGAATTTTTAGGAACCTTGCAATATTGACCAGAGCGAACAAGATATCTCCCAATTCCTTCTGTAAGTTATCTGTATGCGTCTCCTTGGCTAGTTCTTCCTCAAACTCTAATAGTTCCTCTTTTACCTTTTCCCATGCTTGTAATACATTTTCCCAATCAAAACCTACTTTTGCCGCCTTTTTTTGCAGTTCATAAGCACGTATTAAGTTTGGCAAATGAGTACCTACCCCATCAAGAATAGAAACTTTTTGTTCTCCTTTTTCCTCCACTTTAATCTCTTGCCAATTCTTCAACACCTCTTCAGCTGTTTCGGCGGTCACATCACCAAATACATGTGGATGCCTTCTAACCATCTTAGCCGATATCCCCTCAATTACTTCATCAATAGAGAAATATCCTTCATCTTCTCCGATTTGAGCATGTAGCATCACTTGAAGTAGTACGTCTCCCAGTTCTTCAATCATATGGTCAATATCATCTTCATCAATTGCTTCGATTAACTCATATGACTCTTCAATAAGATACTTTTTTAACGATTGGTGTGTTTGCTCTTTGTCCCAAGGGCAGCCATTGGGTCCACGAAGTTCAGCAATAATATTTCGAAGCTTAGAAAACTCTTTATATGCTAACTCTTCTTTTTCAACAGGTGGTACATATACTGAGGTTAAGTTATTTAATGTCACTTCCCGGTCAAGTTCATGCAACGGCACTTTTTTGACCAGTTCTTTGGTTGTACCTGCTGCTGTTACAATGGCCACATCATGGTCAAAAGGGTATTTTTCCATTAGTGTTAGTTTCACTTCTGAGGCAATAAAAGTGTCATATACTTGCCCAATAATCAGATGCTGACTTATATAAATTTCATCACGTTTCAGATTTGTCCCATCTAATAGTTGAAATCCCTCAATTGGATCAATTTTTACCGCTTGAAACAAGGGATCTAAAAAGCTTTGACCTCCAATAACCTCAATCTCTACCTCTAGCTCATTCGCTCTTTCTAACAGAATTTGAACCGTACGCTCGGCAACCAGTGGATGTCCAGGAACAGCATACACTAGTGAACCCACATGGGCTTTGGAGATAAGATCATCACATATAGACTCATATACCTCATCAAATGTTTCCTTTGCTTCGTATATATGGTCATATGAAGTGAACTGAAAATCTTCTTCTCTAACTAACTCATCCACTACAGGATGTTCTTTCGTTCGAAGATACACTCTCTCACTTGCTTTTAAAATTTTATATATGCCCAGTGGCAGCTGATCCATATCACCTGCACCAAGACCAACGATCTGAATTTTATTCAAGTTCATCAACTCCTATTTTTTTTGGGGAGTAATTGTATTAGTTTGCTTCCAAGAGGCAATAAACTCAATTCACTCTCTTTAAATGTATATAATCTTAATATAACGATTAAGTAGCTTAGTCCACCTAATATGACACCAACCATTGCTTCTAACCCAGCCTCAAATCGACTCGGTTCATTCAATAAATGATCGATAAGCCACTGGTACCCTTTTAATACCAAAAACATGATTAAAGCAGCCACTGCAACCTTTATTAACTCTTTCCCTTTTATAATCTCTCCCTTTACCCTTGTTAGGAGAACCACAAACAAAAGGATGCTGATGATAACAAGTGATAAGACAGAAGCAAAGACCGCGCCATACGCTCCAAATAAGGGCACGAAATACATATTAAACAAGTACTTTAACAAACATCCAAGAACAATGGTTATCGCAGGAAATACGATTTGCCCTAGTCCTTGAAGTACCGCACATAAGGTGATAATAAGTGAACTTAACAGGATGATGGTGCTTTGCATAGCAAGAATGGATGACCCTTCACTATTCTGAAATAAAAAGATATTCGTCGGCTCAATAATGGATAGAAGTCCAATACTTGCTCCTAAACCAACCATTATACTAATAAGCAAAGACAGACGAATTCGATCATGTAGCACCCTCATATTCTTCTTCACTTTTTCACTAGAGATGATTGGTACAAGCGATAAGGACATCGATGTAGCCACTACCGTTCCGAGTTGAATAAGAGGAACTCCTCGATCATATATTCCCTTAATTTCCTTCGCAGCATGTTCATTTGTCATTATTTTTAATAATAATGAATACAGATTTAGTGAATCTGCCAGTTGAATAAATAAGAGCAGCATACTACTTACACTAATAGCAAATCCTTGAATGCAAAGTATTTTTATTAGTCCCTTTGCTTCAGACCATGATGGAATGGATGTCTTTTGAAAAAACACTGGGAAGTTTTTTTGCCTTTTTTTGAAATAGAAAAGCAATACGAACACGGCTACTAGCCCCCCGACAATGGAACCGAACATAGCTCCCGCTCCCACTGTATAAAGATCTTCATTCCTCAAGGCAAAGGCGACCATTAGAATGGTACTAACTCGTATAAATTGTTCACTAACTTGTGATATTGCCGTGGGTTTCATATCACCACTTCCCTGGAAAACCCCTCTCAAAATGGATAGAACCGGGAATAAAAGAAAGATAAAAGAAATTGCCTTTAACAGAAGTGCAATATGTGGGTCCTGCATAAAAGAGGCTATATAAGGAGCACCGTAAAATAAAGCTACAAATAGGATAACTCCAATCAAAGATAATAGTAATGAGGAGGTTACAATTAGCTTCTTTGCTCCTTGAACGTCTTTTACGCTCATTTTTTCGATATAAAGTTTAGATATAATAACAGGAAAGCCATATGTACATAAAACCAATGCCATTCCGTAGAAGGGATAGGCTTGTTGATAGATATAAAACCCTACATCCCCAACTATGTTTTGGAAGGGAATTCGATAAAAAGCACTTAGCACTTTAATAATAAGTGCAGAGACAGTAAGAAGTAACGTTCCCTTAAGTATGGTATGAGACTCTTTATGGGGTTTAATCACCCTCACCCCCAATTTATGTAATTCGGAGTTATTATAGCACATCGGAGACACGCATACATGATAAGACGGAAAAAGAGGTAGCTGATATCGCTACCTCTTTCTTTTATGATTCCATCTGCCTTGCCAAGAATCCAGCGGCTGTTTCTACAGCTTTTCTCTCTACTTCACCAATTGTCGATTCTTTCGAGAAGATGATGACAGCACCGATTGGATCACCGTTTGCAATAATTGGACCTACGGTGTATGAAGAAATGGTTTCTTCAATTCCATCGATTAGTGCGACTTCACCCTGTTGAGTAATGATGACCGACGTTCTGTCTTCCATTGTTTTTTCAACAAGATCACTAATATTCTTATTTAAATAGTCCTTCTTTGAGCTACCTGCAACAGCTATGTAAGCATCTCTGTCACAAATTAAGATGGGATTTCCTAGGCTATCGTATAGAGCCTCTGCATATTCCTTTGCAAAGTCACTTAACTCGCTGATTGGAGAATACTTCTTTAAGATCACCTCTCCATCGCGGTCTACGAAAATTTCTAACGGGTCTCCCTCACGAATTCGAAGAGTTCTGCGGATTTCTTTAGGAATGACGACACGACCCAAATCATCGATTCGACGAACAATACCAGTTGCTTTCATCCAACGTTGCCTCACTTTCATCTGATGATTTAAACGATTGACATTCATCTCTTTACGTGGTGAAATGATTGCCATTGTTTGAACTTAGTATCTTTCATATGGAAAGTTCTATACACTTACATAGTTTTTTCTCTAAAATGTTAAAATTAACAACAATGGATAAATAAACCAGTTTACTTTTACTTACCCCTTACCATTCCAATTAAACATTTTACTATGCTATTTATCTCTTAAGAGACAATACTTCCTAGATCTTTCCTTGCATTATGAAGACCTTTCATCATCTTGAAAGCAGCATCTAGCCACTGATCTAACCCCACTCCCTTAATATGAAGAACCATCTTTAATTTACTGCCGTCCATTCCAAGTCCAACCATACGTCCAAATTGACTACTTACCTCAAATATTTTTTGACCATCTATTTGAGAACTATCCTCTTCTGAGACAATGATATTAATTTCAGTTTTACTTTGCTTAATTGTCTCAACACCAGCCATTCTGGCATAGACCTTTAACTCGGATAATTGGAACAAGTAAGCCACTTCATCAGGGAATTCACCGAATCGATCAATCATCTCCTCCTGAAGCTCTTGTACATCTTCTAGAGTTAGTAATCCCCGGAACCGCTTATACATTTCAATTTTTTGATTACCATCGCGAATGTATGTGTCTGGTATATATGCATCCACTTCTACATCAATCTCAACAGGCTTTATAACAACCTCTTTATCGATACCAACTTTTCTTTCCTCTATTGCTTCCTTAAGCATTTGAGAATATAGGTCAAATCCGACAGAATCAATAAATCCATGCTGCTCTGCACCTAATAGATTCCCAGCTCCACGAATAGATAAGTCACGCATGGCTATTTTGAAACCAGACCCAAGCTCAGTAAATTCTTTAATGGCCTGAAGCCTTTTTTCTGCAACTTCTGTTAAAACCTTATCTTTTCTATAGGTAAAGTATGCGTATGCCACTCGATTAGATCGTCCTACACGTCCTCTTAGCTGATACAACTGAGAAAGACCCATACGGTCAGCATCGAATACAATCAATGTATTTACATTAGGAATATCTACACCCGTTTCAATAATGGTCGTACTAACAAGTACATCCGATTCACCTTCTAAAAACCCAAGCATAGCGGACTCAAGCTCATTCTCTGTCATCTTCCCATGCGCATACGTCACACGTGCATCTGGGACAAGCGCGCTGATTTCTTCTGCTTTTCTTTCAATATCCTCCACACGATTGTAAAGGAAATAAACTTGCCCACCGCGTGCTAACTCCCTTTCGATTGCTTCTTTTACCAGTCCACCGTTATATTCCATCACATAGGTTTGAACCGGGAAACGGTTCTCTGGGGGAGTTTCAATTACTGATAGATCCCTTACTCCAAGCATCGACATATGAAGAGTTCTCGGTATTGGCGTAGCCGTTAATGTGAGCACATCCACATTTGTTTTTAACTGCTTAATCTTTTCCTTATGTGTGACTCCAAAACGCTGTTCCTCATCAATAATCAACAGCCCTAAGTCGCGATACGTAATGTCTTTGGAAAGAATTCGATGAGTTCCTATCACCACATCTACCGTACCTGTCTTTAGACCATTAATGGTCTCATTCTGCTGCTTTCTACTTCTAAAACGACTTAATAGACCAATATTAATTGGATAGTCTTGAAACCTCTCCCTCATGGTCTCATAGTGTTGCTGAGCTAAGATCGTGGTTGGGACAAGCAAAGCAACCTGCTTACCATCTGCAATTGCTTTAAACGCAGCACGAATGGCCACCTCTGTCTTTCCGTATCCCACATCCCCACACAGTAGTCGATCCATCGGGCGTTCTCTTTCCATATCTTTTTTAATTTCCTGGATAGATCGTAATTGATCCTCGGTCTCTTGGTATGGAAATGCAGATTCAAACTCTCTTTGCATATCTCCATCAGGATTAAAGGCATAGCCGACAGAAGCTTCTCTTTCTGCATAAAGCTTAATAAGATCATCAGCAATATCTTGAACAGATGACTGAACCTTCGTTTTCACACGTTTCCAGTCATTCCCACCGAGTTTATATATTTTCGGCTCCTTGCCTTCAGATCCCACATATTTTTGAACCAAATCGATTTGCTCTACAGGAACATATAACTTATCGGTTCCTTGATAGCGAATGTGTAAATAATCCTTATGCACTCCGTTTATGACGAGCGTTTCTATACCTAGATACTTCCCTATCCCATGATTCACATGAACGACATAGTCGCCCACTTTTAATTCTGAGTAACTCTTTATCCTCTCTGCATTAGATAACTTTTGTCTTCTCGTTGTTTTCTTCGAACGTTTATTAAAAAGTTCTTCTTCTGTTATAACAACAATTTTCTGTATGGGTAACTCGAAGCCTGTTTGTAACCCACCTTGCATAATTTGGACTTTTCCTTTTAAAATATCCTGCTTATGGTTCGCAACAACTGCCTCAATTTCATAGTCTTCCAATACTCTTTCTAGTTTCTTACTTTTCTCACTATCTTCTCCTAAAAAAATGACGGAGTACTTCCCTTTCTTCCAACGCTCTATTTCCCCTTTTAATACATTCATCTGTCCATGGAAATTTTGCATTTGCTTACAAGTAACATTAATAATGTTTTGAGGGTTCGTATTGGGAACATGTCTAAGGAAAAGAGACATATAAACAATTGGTTTTTTTGATTTTTGTAGCATTCCACTCAGATGATGAGACACAGGAATATCATGAACCATCTTTCCTTCCCCTAGAAGGCTTGTATACCATTCTGCTTCCTCTTTATCCAAAGAATCGCTCATTTCCTGAACTCTACTTATTTCATCCACAAATATAAGACCGTTTTTCGGCAAATAGTCTAATAGACTGTTAGACTTTTCATAGGCAAATGATAAATACTTAAATAACTGCTCTGGCCTTTGACCATTCTTTAGCTGTTCGATTTCATAGCCAATATTTTGAGACAGTAAAGTTTTTACTTTCTCATCCTTCAACTTTTTCAAACTCTTGGCTAGATGCTCTTCAAGGCGTTGAGCAATTATTGGAAAATGAGAATCGTCTAGTGGAGATTCCGTAGCTGGTCCAATAAAAACAGTAGACAGCTTATCCTTTGAGCGTTGATCTTCCAATGAAAACGTGCGAATCGAATCCACTTCTGTATCAAAAAACTCTACCCGAATGGGATCCGCTTCCGTAAGCGGATAAATATCTAAAATCCCCCCACGAACACTAAAGTCACCAGGTGCTGCAACCATCTCAGACCTTACATAGCCCATTTTCACAAGCTGAAGACTGAGCTCACCTAGCTCAATATCCTGCCCCAAAGAAATCGTATATTGCTTGGATTTCCATAGCTCGAGTGGCGGAAGATATTTTCTAACTCCAGCAATAGGAGCAATAATAATCCCCCCTGCATTGCTGCTTAAATAATTCAAAGCCTCTATTCTCTGGGCCTTCAATTCTGGACTAGCAATACTCATCTCGGCTGCTATTAGTTCATTAGCTGGATAGAGGAAGACCTCATCTACCTCAACCAATTGGATTAAATCATCGTACAGCTTCTGTGCTTGTAACAGATTATGAGTAACGATAAGCATTGGCTTTTTCATACGCTCATAGATAGAAGCCAGAAATACTGTTCTTGCAGAACCTGATAGCCCCGCAATCAGCTGTTCAGTAATGCCTTCTTCAATTCCAGAAAGGACAGATTTAGTATCATCTAGTTCACTGAAAAGTTGCTTAATTGCTAACATATATGCCCTCCTCCCAATACCTACATATGTATGTAATATAAAAACAGAAAAATGCTTTGGATGTTTCTCCAAAGCGTTTTACTGAATTAGATAGTCTTGTTCATGAAAGTCTGGATTTCTTTCTAGCAACTCCTGACAATCCTCACAAATCGATTTAATATGCATATTTCCCTCTGTATCATAACTTACCATATCAAGTCGCTCTTCACCATTCAGCATGTGAAGCCCTAATCTTTCTGACTCTAAGGTATTTTGTTCAATGGTACCCATTGTATGTCCGCAGTGTCGGCAATGGTAATGAATGGCCATGCCTGTCCCTCCTAGTAAACAATTCATTAAGCTTAGTATTGACCTTTTAGGACAGACTTTATTCATTCATTACTTATATACAATATGTAATCCACTCAACAATGATAACCCAAGACTCACTTTTCCCTACAATTATTGATTATAACGGTTCATTACCTGCAAGAAAGGGTCCTTTATCCAATCCATGCATGCTTCCCCGGATTTTCTCACTATGAGGTTAATGGTTTCTTGCTCATCCTTTGTAAATCTACTAAGGACATAGTCACTAATACTCATTCCATTTGTTGGTCTTCCAACTCCCACACGTATACGTTTAAACTCTTGTGTTCCTAGATGAGCAATGGACGACTTTATACCATTATGACCACCAGCACTGCCTTTCTCTCTTAAACGTAGCTTCCCTACTGGCAAGTCAAGATCATCATAAATAACAACAATATCTTCAATAGAAATATTAAAATAATCCATTAACGGACGGATAGATTCTCCAGATAAATTCATATAAGTTAATGGCTTTAGTAGAAAAACTTTTTCCCCATTTACATAACCAACACCATAAATCCCTTTAAATTTTGATTGATCAAGCTTGATATTCCATTCATTGGATAAATGATCAATGACTTCAAACCCTATATTATGCCTTGTTTGATCATACTGTTTACCAGGGTTGCCTAAACCGATAAATAGTTTCATGTTTCACCTCTTACAACATCAAAAGGGGCTGGCCAAACAAATATGGTCAGTCCCTGTAGTGATTGCTTTGTTATGTTTAATTATTCGACAGCCTCTGTCTCTCTTCCTTCTTGATTTTCAGGAATTCCCGGTTCTTGTTCTTCACCAGTACTAATTTCCTCTTCTTGTCTAGGAGGGAGAATAGACACAATCGTCTCTTCATCTTCATTGTTAATATGGTAAGAAGTACGCCCTTGAATATCCGCAATAGACATTGTCTCACCAACTTGTAGATCGCTAACATCTACCTCAATAACCTGTGGAATATCCGCTGGTGTAGCTGTAATGCTTACTTCATGTAAAGGCTGTTGGAGGACTCCACCGTCTTTTACACCTGCAGCCTCACCTACTAGTGTAACACGAACATTTACTTCTATTTCTTTTGACATATCCACAGCTAGAAAATCAGCGTGTAGTATTTCCTTCTTTATTGGATCCATTTGATAATCCGATAAAATGACATCGTATGTTTCTCCATCAAGATCAAGAGAGATCACACCATTTCTCCCCACTTCTCGAATCGTTTTGAGGAAATCAATAGCATTTATATATAAGGCTTTGCTATCTACATTAGTGCCATATACAACTGCTGGCACTTGTCCTTCATGACGCATAATTGACAAAGTGGATTGACGGAAATCCTCACGTTCCTGTGCATGTAATTGGGTAGTCAAAATCGTTTTCTCCTTCCAATATTAAGGTCTCTTTATAAAAAATGCCCTTAAACAGGAAAGTCTAAACGTAGAAAATTTTAATTTAACCTAAACAGATAAGGCTTGCACCATAGCAAGCCTCACCTGTTTATTAATCAAACAAAATACTTACAGATTGTTCTTCGTGAACACGGATAATAGCCTCTCCTAAAAGCTCAGCAACGGAAAGTTCCTTGATCTTATTAGACGCCTTTTTCTCTTCAGATAATGCAATAGAGTTTGTGACAACAAGCTCTTTAATTTTTGAGTTTTCAATTCGTTCAATAGCAGGACCAGATAGTACTGCATGAGTACAACATGCGTATACTTCAGCTGCACCATTTTCAACAAGTGCATTAGCAGCAAGTGTAATCGTACCAGCTGTATCAATAATATCGTCGATTAAAATAGCCGTCTTTCCTTCGATATTACCAACAATATTCATTACCTCAGCAACATTTGGTCTTGGTCGACGCTTATCAATAATTGCAATTGGTGCCTTAAGTCTTTCTGCCATTTTACGAGCTCTCGTTACCCCACCATGATCAGGTGAAACAACTACGATGTCACCACTTAGATCCTTCTTGCTAAAGTATTGAGATAGAATTGGAACACCCATAAGATGATCAATTGGAATATCAAAGAAACCTTGAATTTGTGGTGCATGTAGATCCAATGTGATCACGCGAGTAGCTCCTGCTGTTTCAAGCAAATTAGCTGCAAGTTTAGCTGTAATTGGCTCACGAGCTCTCGCTTTACGGTCTTGACGTGCATATCCGTAATAAGGCATTACGATACCAATTGATTTTGCAGATGCTCTTTTAAGCGCATCAATCATAATCAATAGCTCCATTAAATGCTCATTAACCGGTGAGCTAGTAGATTGGATAATAAACACATCACAGCCACGGATACTTTCTTCAATATTGATTTGAATTTCTCCATCGCTAAAACGAGTAACCGAACATTTTCCTAACTCCACACCAATAACCTTTGCAATTTCTGCTGCTAGGGCAGGATTAGAGTTAAGCGTAAACACCTTTAAATTTGGATCTAAATACTGATTTGACATGATGGACCTCCGATTGCTTATTTCGTTTTGCTATTTAATTTTGATACGTAAGCTTCTTTATTAACTTGTTTTGCTCTAGCTATGGCGAGTGCTTCTCCTGGCACATCTTCAGTGATGGTTGACCCAGCCGCTACATATGCTCCTTCTCCTACTCTAACTGGAGCTACAAGGTTTGAATTACAACCTATAAATACATTATCTTCGATTTTTGTTAAGTACTTATTTTTCCCATCATAGTTCACCGTAATCGATCCACAACCAATGTTTACATTGCTACCAACTTCAGCATCTCCAATATAGCTCAGATGGGAAGCCTTACTTCCTTTGCCAAATACAGCTTTCTTGATTTCAACAAAGTTTCCAATTTTTACATCATCATGAATATTCGATTGAGGTCTTATGTGCGCGAATGGACCAATGGCAACCTCATTACCAATTTCACTATCGTAAGCTGCTGACTGACGGATAGCCGTTCCTTTGCCGATTTTACAATTGTGGATTTCAGTTTGTGGACCAATTATGCAATCCTCTCCAATAACGGTTCCACCAGCTAATATCGTTCCTGGGTAAAGAATGGTGTCTTGACCAATTTCTACATCCGGACCAATATATGTACTTGAAGGATCAATGATTGTAACACCGTTACGCATATGCCACTCGTTTGTACGCTCTTTAAAGATACGCTCCGCTTGAGCTAAAGCTACCCGGTCATTAACACCTAATGTTTCTTCAAAATCTTCCGTTTGATAGGCAGTTACTATTTCACCAGCATTTTTTAGAATTTCAATCACATCTGGTAAATAGTACTCTCCTTGAACATTATCATTTGAAACCTTTGATAGCGCCTCAAAGAGGGCTTTATTATCAAAGCAATACGTTCCCGTATTAATCTCTTTTACTAAGCGTTCTTCATTCGTTGCATCTTTATGCTCAACAATTTTTTCAACCGATCCATCTTCATTTCTAATAATACGTCCATAGCCTGTCGGATCATTTGTCCATGCTGTTAAAATCGTTGCTTTAGCAGAAGTCTCTTCATGATGCTTAAATAATGCTTCCATCGTCGTTGCCTTAATTAAAGGCGTGTCGCCACATACAACAATGGTAATGCCTTCTTTATCCTTTAGTATATCCCTTGCTTGCATAACAGCATGTGCTGTTCCTAGCTGTTGCTCTTGAAGCACGTAGCTGCTCTCTTCGCCCAACTGTGCTTTTACTAATTCCGCTCCGTGCCCAATAACTGTTACAATGCTGTTTATATTAAGCTTTTTCACATGATCGATTACATGCTGCACCATAGGCTTACCACCAACAGGATGGAGAACTTTGTACAGTTTTGATTTCATTCTAGTTCCTTGACCTGCGGCTAATACTACCGCATACCGATTCGACATTTACAGGCCTCCAATATACCTTTTTATCCATTAAGAATATATCTTAAATACACGTATATTTCAAGAACAGATAAAAAACTACATGATTTTAACATTAAGAAAGGTTTAACCATTTATTTTTATGGGTAGTAGTATGTTGGAAAGAAAAAACGGGTTCAAAAGCATAAAAAAGAGCCTTACCCTTAGGAAGTAGGCCCTTGTTGTTTATTTTTTTAGGAAGCACCGGCTTCTTCAAATTCAACTTCTAATTCACCTAAACGGTGGTACTCAGCTAATACTGCTTCTTGAATCTTCCCACGTGTACCTGAATTGATCGGATGAGCGATATCGCGGAACTCTCCATCTGGTGTGCGTTTACTAGGCATAGCAACGAATAATCCGTTATTTCCGTCTATCACGCGGATATCGTGAACAACAAACTCATTATCAAGCGTAATGGATGCGATTGCTCTCATACGTCCGTCTGTATTAACGCGGCGTAATCTTACGTCTGTTACTTCCATCCTGTTCACCACCTTTGCACAATTAGATATAATCTACGTTTACATATTCAACAAATTTTTCATATCTCCTTCTTTAAATTCAATTTTTTTTGAAAAATTAGTCTAAATCATGAACTTTTTGTAATTTATTAAGAATCCAGGTGAATTAAAGGTTGGAAAAACAGTTCGGTTGGATTTCCGTTGCGGATGGACGCTTTCCGCGGGCGGGGCCGAGCCGCTTCCCTCGCTACGCTCAGTCCAGG
>WTKE01000081.1 GCA_011524525.1 Bacillus sp. (in: firmicutes)
TTGACCATGAGTGTCCGAATCCAGGGGCTATTTGGACAGGACTCGGCTAAGTTTGTCCCTTCGAATTCCAAATTATACTAAATAACCAGAATATTCCTTTGTTTTTAAAAAATAGCGTGAGTCAATTCTCACGCTATTTTAAAAACTTATGCATCCGAAAACTATCATATCAACCTATCTCTCTACAATATAAACTCGTTCAGGTCGGCCAACTGTCCCGTAGGCTAGATCAGCTTCAATTTTTTCTACCGATACCAGATGTTCTAAGTAACGACGAGCTGTTGTTCTACTAATACCAATTTCTTTTGCCACACTCTCTGCTGTTAGTCCAACTCCAACTTTTCCTAGAGCTTCTAGTACTTTATCAAGGGTTAATGGGTCAATTCCCTTTGGTAAATACGATCGAACATTGTTACTAGTTGCTTCTACTTCTTTCCGTAAAAGACTGTCAATCTCTTGCTGTGTAATTAGCGTATTTTCTTTTCCTAATAATTGTATTTTCTTATGGAAATCTTGATATCGTTGTAATGCTTGCTTAAAACGATCAAAGACGACAGGTTTAATCATATAATCGAACACACCGATACTAATTGCTTCTTGAACTTTATCTAACTCCTTTGTAGCGGTAATCATGATCACATCTGTATGCTTTTCAAGCTGTTTCGTTTCTTTCAGCAAGTCCAATCCATTCATATCTGGAAAATAAACATCTAACAGGAGCAAATCCGGCTTCAAGATATCAATCAATGTTCTCGCCTCTAGATAACTAGCGGCAATTCCAACGACTTGAAACCCTTGTATTTGCTCTATATACCGTTGTTGTATCTCAGCAATTCTGAGATCATCTTCGACAATTAGCACTTCGATCTCACGGCTCCCCATTGTTTACTCCCCCCTGTTTTTCGGTATTGATACAGTGAAAATGGTACCCTCCCCTGACTGAGATGAAAAGGTAATAGTCCCACCAAGAATTTCAATTTCGCTATGAACGAGACTAAGCCCGATACCCGCATTACTCTTTTTATTCTTGGTTGAATACCCTTCACGAAAAATCAAGTCACTTTTGCTACTTTCAATACCATTTCCATTGTCTTCAACTTCAATAATTAAATCTTTCCCCAGATCGGTTAGAAACAGGGTTACATTTTTTTCTTCTTTTTTATTATCCCTTACTGCTTCAAAACCATTGTTGACTAAGTTCCCAATGATCGTGACAAGGGAGTCTCGATTCATCTCATTAGGAATATCTTTAAAACTACTCTCTCTATCTACAAGGAAATTCACTTTCCATTCACTCGCCAAGCTTATCTTTCCTAAGATAAATCCTGCAATTATGGGATCAGGAATTTCTTTCATCAGAAATTGAACGAATCCCTGAGCAACATCCACTTCATGAGAAATAAAATCTATTGCTTCTTTATATGACCCTAATTGGATTAATCCTAATAAAGTATAAAGACGGTTGGAATACTCATGGGTTTGTGCTCGTAATCCCTCTGCATAAGCCCTTACATGGGATAATTCCTGTAATAAATGTGCTAGCTCAGATTTATTCCTCAAACTAGCAACCGCTCCAATAACGTTACCTTTTTTATTATGAATAGGAATTCGATTAGCCAAATAGACAGAACCAAAAATCAAAATTTCCTGGTCATATTCCGCCATTCCTGTTCGAACCACACTTAGGAGCTTGGTATTCTCTAAAACCTCTTCAATTCTCTTTCCCCGAAGTAAGACTTCATTGGATACTCGCAAAATTTTATGAGCAGTTTCATTTACAACTGTGATCCTTCCATCTGTATCGATTGCAATAATACCTTCATGAATTGATTCTAAAATGGCATGTTTCTCCTGATACATCCAGGCAATTTCTTTTGGTTCTAATCCAAACATGGCTTTTTTAATATTTAAGGAGATTAAAAGAGCCGCTAGTAGTCCCCCTATTAAAATCAGAAAGGTAACCAAAAATATCTTTTTCTGAATTTTTGCCACCTTCAACTCAATATCCGTCTGGAGATACCCAACTGATACCACGCCAATGACTTCTCCATTATGAAATATAGGTGTTTTCCCCCTTAGTGAAGGTCCTAAAGTCCCGGTTGATTCAGAAATTATTGATTCACCTTTAAAAACACGACTGTTATCTCCCCCAACCATCTTCTGCCCTAAACGTATAAGGTTTGGATGGGAATATCTAACCTCATTTAAGTTACCGATAACAATAAATTCCGCACCTACTTGATTTCGAATTTTCTCTGCAATGGGTTGAATGATAGCAGCAGGATCTTCTGTCTGAAAAGCTTCTTGTATTTCCGGTATATTAGCAACAGATTGGGCCACTGATAACGCTTTTAAACCAATTTCATTTTTTAGATTTGATTCCATGATTTGTTTAAAGGTGTACCCAAATAAGCCTCCAATCACAACTATGACAATAAAAATTCCGAGCATTAACTTTGTATGTAAACGCATCCAAACACCTCTATTCTCATTATAGTAAAAAAACTCCTTATGAAAAGGAGTTTTCGAACTATTTCAAATAATTTATCCTTCCACGTTAATAATGACTTCTTTCCCTCTTCTTTTCATTAGGAAAGGAATGATTAACCAAAGGAGTGTAATAAGTAGAAAAGCTAGGGAAATCGGTCTTGTCAAAAATACACTAAAATCTCCATTAGAAATGGTTAACGCTCTTCGTAGATTATTTTCAACCATCGGTCCTAATACCAACCCAAGTACTAGTGGCGCAATCGGATAATCGTTCTTGTTCAAAAAGTACCCAAAAATTCCACACCCTAACAACAGCAATAAATCGTAAGTGGAAACTTGAACAGCATACACGCCAAATATCGAGATAGCGATAATAATAGGAATCAAGAACTGCTTAGGAGTTTGGATAATTTTAGCAAACACTTTTACCAATGGAAGATTTAAAATTAATAGCATTAAATTTCCGATAAACATACTAGCAATCAATCCCCATGCAACTTGTGGATGGTCTTCAAATAATAATGGCCCAGGTTGGACATTATACATCATCAGTGCTCCCATTAATATAGCTGTAGTACCCGAACCTGGAATACCTAGCGTTAATAGCGGGATCATTGCACCACCCGATGCTGCATTGTTGGCCGACTCCGGCGCTGCAACCCCTGCAATGGATCCCGTACCAAACTTGGAAGGGTTCTTAGAAATCTTTTTTTCTAGTATATATGAAAAGAAGGAAGCGAGGGTCGCACCTGCACCAGGTAATATTCCTACAAAAAAGCCTAGTATGGAACCTCTAGCAATCGGTCCAGCTGATTCCTTAAATTCATCCTTGGAAGGGAGTAAATTACTGATTTGTGCAATATGAACCTCATCTTCTTCTTTTTCTAAGATGGTCTTGAACACTTCACCTAGAGCGAACAATCCAACAGCTATCGTTAAAAACTCAATCCCTTGATAAAGCCAAGGAACATCAAACGTAAATCTAGCAATACCTGAAACACTATCAATACCAATCGTCCCAAGAAGTAACCCACAAATGGTCATAAGCAATGCCTTTGTAACAGATTTTCCTGCTAAACCACTAACAGCACCTAGACCTAATAACATAAGAGAAAAATATTCTGCCGGTCCAAATTTTAGGGCAACAGCTGACAATGGTTTGGCTAAAGCAATGAGTGCGACAAGAGTAACAATACCAGCTACAAAGGAACCTATGGCTGCAATTGATAACGCACTTCCTGCTCTTCCTTTTTTCGCCATTTGATATCCATCCAACGTCGTAACAACAGAAGAGGATTCCCCTGGTGTATTTAAAAGAATGGAAGTAGTAGAACCACCATACATCGCTCCATAATATACCCCAGCAAGCAGTATGATGGCACTTGTAGCTGCTTGCTCTGGAGGAAGTCCACCTGTAATGGATGCAGTAACTGGAATCAGTAGTGCAACCCCACTCATGGGACCAATTCCAGGTAACACACCTACAGCCGTTCCTATTAGCACACCCACAAAAGCAAACGCGATATTATACCAAATTAATGCTGTTCCAAACCCTTGAAATAGATAGTCGAGTGTGTCCATTTGTTCTTCTCCTCTCTACAACTTCATAGCTAAACCCAAATTGGCCAGCCTGGAAGAGTTCCTTTTAACACTTGTACGTATAAAATATAGACTAGTCCTGAAAAGCAAGCGGATATGATGATAGACTTTATCCATTTTGTACGTTCCATTGTTTGAAAACAAACAAGGAGAAAGATAAAAGTGGTAATAATGTACCCGACCGTTTCCAACGTCAAAATATAAATGAGCGTAGCAACAAAGATAATTAGAAATGGTTTGTACTGGAGCTTCTCCTTTTCACCTTGATGGTTCCTTGTCATAAGTGTTTCAAAAAATAAGCGAATACTTAAAAGGACAAGTAAAGCACCGAGAATGGAAGGGAAAATATCAGGCCCTACAGAACTTCCATATGAAGAGCTAGCGAGGTTACGACTTCCGATAATAAACAGTACTCCAATTGAGAGAAATAGTACTGAAGCAATACGATCGAACTTAATATCCATAGGTATTCCCCTTTCAAAAAGCATAAGGGAGAAGGAAGACTCCTCCCTAAGCTACCTATTTCTCCATACCTAACGCGGTTAATAATTGCTGAACCTGAGTTTCCTGTTCCTCTAAGAATTTTGTGAAATCAGAGCTGTTTTTGTATTCCATTTCCCATCCCTGTGTTTCTACTTCCTTCTTCCATTCAGGGGTATTCACAAGTTTTTTTAGAGAAGACTCCCAATATGTTTTGGCTTCCTCCGACATTTTTTCTGGACCGAACACCCCACGCCAAATGGTAAACTCTGCATCGACACCCTGTTCAATGGCTGTTGGCACATCCTTGAAATCTCCACCAATACGTTCGGTTGAAGTAACAGCTAACACCCGGACATCACCTGCTTTTAAGAATTCCTTTACACTAGAAGCATCTGTCCCAATCACATCTGCGTTTCCACCAAGTAATGCCGTAATCGCTTCTCCTCCACCATCATAGGACACGTACTTCACCTTTGTAGGATCCACCCCATACTTATAAGCTGGAAGAATAGAAATTAAGTGATCCATAGATCCAGGTGCGGACCCGCCTGCAAATGTTAGTTTCGTAGGATCCTTCTTTACCTCCTCCAAAACGGACTTTAGATCGGTAAACTTTGAATCTGCTTTTACAACAATGGCCCCATAATCTTTCGTTAACTGTGCTAGAGGAGTTGTATTTTTGTAGCCAAATGGACTATTACCTTCTTTTTTCAAGTTATTGATAATAATGGGTGGTGAATTGACGAATAACATGTCATTATTCTCTACCTGCTGGGTTGCGTATTCAGCCATAAATACAGCCCCGCCCCCACCAGGTTTATTTTCAACTGTTAACGGTTGGTCCACAATTTTTGTCTCAGTTAACACTTTAGTCAACGAACGAGCCGTTAAGTCCCAACCACCACCAGCTCCTGATGGTGCCACCACTGAAATAGCCTTAGTAGGATATCCTGTACTTTCTTCCTTTTTGTCAGATCCTGCTGTTTGTTGACCACTACTGCAAGCACCAAGACTTAGCGCCAATACTCCTGCACACATAACAGCAGATACTTTTTTAATAGAAAACATATCAATTCCCCCTTTGTAAGCGTTTTCTTAATTTTACAAAACTTTCGAACATTTTTTGAATTATACATTTAAACAACATTAAAAACTTATTAATCATTTTGTTCATTTTGTTCACGGGGAAAAAACAAAAAAAAACCAGTTTCGTCATGGAAACTGGTTTGGTTTATTACACTTCTACCGTGAGAATTTCTTCTATTTCTTCTTGAATTTCTTTACTTACGGATAACAAACGCTTTTTTCTTAATGCTAGATCCGTTTCTTTATCAATAAATTGATTGGTATGTTGGTCAAAGCAAGGGAAGCAGATTGAATAAAAGGTTTTTTTCTCCTTTTTAAGAAACTCAAACTCCCAAGTTTCTAACTCTAAATAACTAATTCTGTTTTTTGTTTCTTTTTTACATATCTCGCATGGTGTTGTCATTATTTTATCCTTCCTTACCTCTTGCTATTATTTTTTCGCTAATTGACGTTCTTTAATTCTCTTTAAGCGCCCATGATATTTCATAATATTTGCTTGTGATTGCTTTGCTTCTTCCGTAGTAGGCTGAAGGTTTTCAATATCCCAATACGTTACAACCACGTCTAATACTTGATCAAAATACTGTAATGGACCGTAATTCGCTTCTAGCGCGATTGTTTTCATTCTCTCATTAAAATCTGGCATAACCGCACCTGGCATAGAGAAATTGATAATCACATCTTCGAAGAATACAAGAAAATTAGGATCAAGTTCCAGATGTGCTTTCACCGTATCACGATAAAACGCATAATGAAGAGCTTCGTCTTTCGCTAGTCTTCTTAGCAAGGTGGCTAAATCTTTATCGTGAGGACTAGCAATTTTTGCGACATTATTATAAAAAACTAGCGTAGCTAACTCTTGCAGAGAAGTATAAGCCATCGTTGCTAATGGGTTAGTGAAGTCAGGGAACCAACCACTTTCAACCATTCGCTTTCTTAGTTCATGTAATCGTTTCGGATCTACGTTACGAGTCACCAATAAATAGGTTTCAAGTAAACTAGAGTGTTGGTCTTCTTCGGCCGTCCATGTGCGAACGAAATCAGTAATTACTTCCATAGAGTTTTTAAAAGTATAATCCAGATGAGATGTATACCAAGGCAAATTCACTTCAGTAAGCAATGCCGTCTCAATCGCAACAATAACTGCTTCCGGTAGAGTCACTTGACTTTTATCCCAAGGCACTCTCTTAAAGGACATGGCCTTGTCCCACGGAATAAATTCATGGTAACTCCAGTCAATATTAGCCGACCGTTCCTTATGTAATTGATATAGTTCCTTAATTTTTGGTTCTAAGCGTGTATCCAAATCTGAATTTAACATCGATTTACCCCTTACATTTTTTACTTTCTAGCTTTAATAGATGATTTTAACAGAATTTTTCGATAAGATAAAGAAATATGAATAATAAAAAACTGTAGACACAAGGAATGTCTACAGTTTTAGGATCATTAAAAAGGAACTTTTTTATAATATCTTCTCGTCGTAAGAGGATGGTTTCTGGCTTCTTCCAAATGACAGCTTATTCTTTCTAGTAGAGTTGCCAACACGATTGGCGATAAAAACGGTCTAAATGTCTCTGATATTCCTTCGAGTGGATATTCTTTTGTATCAAACACGGTTAATTCCTTTGAAAAATGGTTCGCAAAGCGTTCCACTCTATCCGTCAGAGAACGCACTCTTCCTTCTCCTTTTAACAATAGGATACTTGTATCTTCTTCTACCAATTCAAGTGTTCCATGGAAGAAATCAGAGGCGTGAACGGGCCGGGTCTTAATCCACTGCATCTCTTCTAAAATACACATGGCATAATAATAGGTTTGCCCCCAATCAATTCCCGCTCCGGAAAGGATATGATAAGGAGTGTCTTTATGCTTCTGTGCAAACTCTTGTGCCCGATTTTCTGTATCCTCTTTCACCTTCAAAAGAGCTTGTGGTAATATTTTTAGCTCTTCCATCCATTGATGGTATTCAGGACACTCCTGTCTTTTATACATTAACCGAAAGGCAATGAGGAATGATTGAAGATAGAATGATTCACAAGATGTGTCATCCTCTGCAAAGTTAACAAACGAATAATCTGTCACTTCAGTAAGTGGTGTATTCGCATGACCTACCAAGCAAATGGTGGTGGCACCCTTTTCCTTACAAAAATTTGCCACTTCCACCGTTTCTTTTGTTGTTCCTGATAAAGACGGAAGAATAACCAAAGATTCTTCACCTAAATGCTGGTGATCCGTAACCATTAATTCAGAGGATATTTCTGTAAAAGCCGGTAAGGTCGAGCGATTCTTTAGGATGTGTTCTGCCGCATACATTAAGATAGCAGCTCCACCTGTACCAACAAAAAATACATTTTTTATTCCTTTTGTGACTACCTCATCTATCACTATGTCTAATTCATCTTTTAAACCAATCGCCCCATTTTGAATACGTAGAAATCTGTCTCTGTCAAAGTTAAACATATCTTCCACCCCCTAGTACTCCATTTTGCGGTAATACCTTCTTAACTCTAAAGGATGGTTTCTTTCTCTTTCTAGATACACACTAATCTGACCAGTTAATGCCCAGTTTACATTGACAGCAAAAAGCTTTCGAAACTTTTCACTAATCCCTTCTAACGGATAATCCTTTGTATCAATGATAAATAATTCTTTAGTTATTTTTTCAGCAAATCTCTCTACTCGATCTACCAACGGCCTTGTTTCATCTTCCCCCTTAAACAAGATGACACTTGTATCTTCCTCCACGAGTTCCAAGGTCCCATGGAAAAACTCTGCCGCATGAATTGATTTTGATTTAATCCACTGCATTTCTTCCAAGATACACATAGCATAGGAGTAGGTATTTCCCCAAAGATTCCCTGCTCCGACTAACATATGGTATTCGGTATCTTTGTGCTTAATGGCAAATTGCTCTGCCCGAGGATCAAATGCTTCAACAGCTTGAACGATTCCTTGTGGAAGAAGTGCTAATTCTTTTGTAAATTGTTCATAGTCAGGAAACTCTCCATGATTATGAATGAAACGAGCAGTAAGTAGTTGGAGGTGAATAAAGAACGTATCAAATGAATGCTTTTCCCTCCCTGTCGAAATGCAATAATCCACAGCTTTTGCTAGTGGAGTATCCGGGATCGCTACTAAACCAATGGTCGTCGCCCCTTTCTCTTTACAAAATTCTGCTGCCGCTACGGTTTCTTTCGTTGTACCAGTGACAGAAGCAAATATGCAAACAGAGTCCTTTGTTAAATGGCGGTTGTTCATGACAATTAGCTCGGCTGCAATTTCTGCATGCACATCCAAACTTGAGTTTGATTTAAAGATATACTCATATGGATACATCATCGCGACGGTTCCACCAGATCCAATCAAAAAGATGTTTTTAAAACTTTTATTTGATATTTCATCTACAATTCTTTCGATTTCACCTTTCTTTTCCATTCCTTCCTCTCCAACTAACTGTAAAAATAGATTTGAATCAAATTTTAACATGACAATCCCTCCACATTTTTTTATTATGAATTAATTTAAATAAGGAGCTAACGTTTTAAGAGATTTCTCAATTGCTTCGTTTGGATTCAGCAAATACTGTGTTGAAGTAAATTCAAGAGTAAGCGCACCTTCGTAATCATGCTGAACCAAGGCTTGAATATAGCTTTCTAATGGGAGATTTCCATCTCCCCAGGCTAAATGCCCGGTTGGCTTTCCATCAATAAAATGAATATGTGCGAGTTCCAACTGCTCACAATAGGTTGCTAAATTCTCCCCTTCAACGGACATTGGGATAGTATCCACCATCCCTTTTAAATTAGGAGAAGAAACGTCATTAAGAAGTTCTGTTAAATCCGGTAAGGTGTTTACGATATTCGACTCCACTTTTTGTAGTGGCTCTAACGCTAGCACGATTCCTTCTTTTTCAGCGTAGGTTGATAGAAAGTCTAGAGAGGCTTTTGATCTTTTTAATGCCTCTTCTCTGCTTTCATTTCGGTATCCCCATCCAGCAGTTACTAAAACCATAGGGCTTTCTAATTCCACTGCAGCTTCAATTGATTTTTGAAAATAACGAATACTTCTCTCTCTAATTTCTCTTTCTCTTGCAGCTAGATTAATTGGATACATACATTGTTCTGGAGTAAAACATACAACTGATAAATCTCGTTGATGAATCTCCCCTCTGATTAGACGAATATCTTGTAATGACAGATCCTCGATATACAAATGCGGAGCTGCTCCCCACACTTCAATTTGTTGGAATTCAAACTTCACCATAGCATCCAAAAAGTATTGAAATGGATAGTGTAGATAATGGAAGTTCATACCCGTGATCTGTTTTCTAGAAATCTTCTTCACTTGCACCCCTCCAAATGGTATATACCATTATATTCGCCTATATTAGTAAAAAATACCAATATAGACACTTATATATTTTTAACCTTTCACACCACCCGCCGATATCCCACGGACAAATTGTTTTTGAAAGATAATATAAGCGATGATCATCGGTAAGGCAGAAATAGCTAATCCCGCCAATTGAATTCCGAAGTTAGTATTTAATTGACTTCTTAAATTCATCAAACCTACAGGAATGGTTCTAAGACTTGAATCCTCAATAAATACCAATGCGAACATAAACTCATTCCAAACATTCATGGCTGTTAAAAGGGCACAGGAAGCAATAATTGGTCTTCCCATCGGAATAACGATATTCCAGTACACTTTCCATCGATTACACCCATCAATAATAGCTGCTTCTTCAAGCTCTCTAGGAATTGATAAAAAATACGATCTCATTAAAAAAATGGCAAATGGCAGCTGGAAGGCCACATATGGGATGATCAACGCACCATACGTATTATAGAGTCCAACTCCTTGAAGCAGCTTGTATAGAGGAATCAAACTTACTTGTGGTGCAAGCATTAAGCCGCTTAAAATAATGATTAATAAAATATTCTGTCCTTTAAAGCGAAATCTACTTAAGCCATAAGCTGCCATTGACCCAAACAGCAAAACCATAACGACCGAAACCACGGTTATAAACACACTATTAAAAAAGTATTTTCCGATTCCCGCATCCCATGCAGCTTTATAATTTTCCCACACCCATTCTTCAGGAAGCGCCCAGGTGTTTAAAAAGAAATCACTATTTGTTTTTAACCCACTTAAAGCAAGCCAAATAATTGGATAGATAATCACTAAGGAAAACAAACTAAACCACACCAAGATGATCACTTGAAAGATTCTATTTTTTAGTATTGTCATCGGCTCATTCCACCTCCTGTCCCGATTTTCCCAACTTCATTTGGATGAGGGATAGGGTTAGGGTGATGATAAAAATAATCGTCCCAATCGTGGATGCATAACCCATTTCATCGTTTCGAAAAGCTGAACGGTACAACATCGTTCCTAGAACCTCAGTTGATCTTCCTGGTCCACCAAACGTCATCACATAAACCTCATCAAAAACCTTGAAAGCTCCAATTACGGTTATGACACTACCAACCAAAATCATTTCCTTAATTTGTGGTAGTGTTATATGAAAAAACGCGTTAATCTTTGACGCACCATCAATCATTGCTGCCTCATAATATTCCATCGGGATTTTCTGCATGGCAATAAGAAAAAGCATGGTCATATATCCTGTATATTGCCACTGCGACACGGCAACCACTGCATATATGGCTGTTTTACTATCTCCTAACCACGAATGAGCCCACTCTGATTGTCCAATGGCGTTTAACACACCATTCACTAATCCAATTTCTGGATTATAGATTAGCTGCCACATTAACCCGACCACGGCAATGGATATAACAGAAGGAATAAAAAACACCGTTCTAAAAAATGGTTGAAACCTTCTAATCAGCTTATCTTCTAATATGGCGGCTATTATAATTCCCCCACCGACCTGACAGATCAATGAAATAATCGCGTAAAGGGAATTGTTTTTTAATGCGGTAAAAAACACTGGATCTTTAAAAAGCCTTACGTAGTACTCGAAGCCGACGAACGTTTTTCCTGCCTCAAAGGAATTCCACCTATAAAAACTATTGTATAAATTAAGGACAATCGGTAGAAATACAATAAACAGGATTAGAAGGAGTGCTGGCAAAATAAAAAGGAATGCCGTTCGGCCGTTTCTATATGTTTCTTTCATCCTTCTCCCTCCTATGAGGGGGCAGGTAATCAGAAGGAACTACCTGCCCTGTTCTCTTTATTCCACTTCATTCTGCACTTGTTTGGCTACAGCTTGAACTTCTTTAATAATCTCTTCTGGAGATTTGGAGCCATCAAGTAGTAGTTGAATGTTTGATAGATACACGTCTGCCACTTTCGCATGAACATCTGTATCCAACCACTCAGCCATTCCTTCTGCTTGCTTCATATAATCCACACCTTCTGCCACTTGCTTTAGAGCCGTGTCTGGGTTCGTAGCTCCTTCAATGGGACTCGGCCAACCAATATCCTTCACAAGTTTTAATGAGTTTTCTTTACTTGTTATAAACTTTAAAAACTCCACTGCTTCTTTGGGATGTTTCGTTTTTGAAGAAACAATAAATCCATCTGGAGCACCTGTAATATACTTTTGACTTCCATTTCCATCAGCTATAGATGGCATAGGGAAGAATCCCCAGTTCCCTTTCAACGCGTTTTCAACATCTTGGAATTCTTCCAACTCCACGTAGAACATAGCCCCTTTTCCTGCAAAAAACATTTGCTTTACCATATCGTGGGAACTAGAGTTTACATTATCCATAAAGTAGCCCTTTTCGTTCAATTCTGCTAGCATTTCCATCGCTTTCACATAGCCTGAATCTGTGAACTCCCCTGAACGAGGATTATAATCCTTCATTCGAACTTCCTGATCCACCATCTTTTGGTTCAGACCGGTTAAGTAGTGAATGGCTGCCCAAGGGCTTTCATTTCCTAGCATGAGTGGTGTTTCGCCCTCTTCTTTTAAGGTGTCGAGAACATCTAAAAATTCATCCCATGTTTTAGGTGCTTGAAGTCCATGTTTATCAAAAATCTCCTTATTATAAACAAAGAACTTTCCATTGAATCTCAAAGGAATTCCGTAATTTTTCCCATCAGAAGAAAAGGGCTGCAGGGAAGCAGGAATAAAACTGTCTTTCCAGGCTGCGTCTTCTTCTAAATAAGGGGTGAGATCTAAGGCTGCATCGGCACGTACGAATTTCCTAGCAAATTCCCCTGACCAAGAGAACATAATATCTGGAACCTCGCTTCCTCCAAGAATAACGCGAAGTTTATCTTTAATCGGTTCGTCAGCGATCGCTTCCATCTTAATTTTAATATCTGGATTTTGACTCTCGAATTCTTTTACAACTTCTTCAAAATATGGGGCGTATTGTGGTTGAGGCCATTTATGCAAAAATTTCAAGACTATCTTATCCGATTCATCTTCATTTGATGAGGTAGAACTGGAACAACCCGTAATGACCAATGCCAACATAAGCATACATACAATTAATATTTTTGTTCTCATTCATTGACCCTCCTTTTAGTTTTGAGCATAAAATCTTTAAGGTTTTAGCCTTCCAAAACCCCACCACCCCCGTATTCTTACTTATCTATGATTCTTAAATTCTTTTAAAAAGAATTTAGAACTCAATACCAAACCCAAATGCCCCGTCTACTAAGCATGTCTGTGCGGCAAATTTCGCTCCTGCTTCAAGGCTTTGTTTAATTAACTGATCCTCATTCACCGCTATCTTTTTCCCTTTTAAGTACTCTAGGATAAAAGCCGTGAAAAAAGAATCTCCTGCGCCAAGAGTATCCACTGGTTTGACAAAATGGGGCTTTTGTTTATAAAAGTTTGTCCCGTTAAACACCATTGCTCCTCTAGAACCCATCGTTCCAATAGCCATCGAACTTCCTAAGGAACACACGTATGTTAACAGGTCTTTTACTTCATCTGTTTGTAATTGACCACACGAGAGAAGACTGATATCAACAACAGGACAAATCTCCTTTAAAACGCTTTCATTATAATCGGCCGAAAAATCAAAAGATACTCGAATACCAGCTTCCCTTAACTTGTGAAGTTCTCCTTCCATTCCGCTATAAATGCTGCTATGTGCTAACTCAAATGTTCGAATATAATCCAAATCTTCTTGTGTGAGAATGATAGGATGAGTATTTTGCACACCTCCATCATTCCCTCCGATAAATACTCTGTCTCCATCGACAAGATCGACCGCAGCAAAGCCATTTTCCCCTGGATGCTGTCGACAATGAGAAATATCGATCTTAAAATGGTTTAACGTTTCAATAATATGATTTGCCGCTTTATCATCTCCAAAAACACCTAAATAAGCTGCATCTACTCCTAGTTGCTTAGCATAGACGCTTAAGTTAAGTGCATTTCCTCCTGGATACATGATTCTCTTATACATATACTTATCCACCACATTATCTCCAACCCCAATGACTCTCATTACTTTCCCCTCCCCTTGCTCTTTAATGGTATATACCATTTTTACAAACCTGAAATGAACGTCATTTCAGATGTAACTCGGAATAAAATCTAACAATGTCACTTCTAGTTAGTGATGTTGAAAATTCAATTGGTTGGCCCTGGTCATCGTAGGCAACCGCTTCACGTAATACACATGGACTCTCGGATCGAATTTTAAGTAGTTTACTATCATTTTCTTCTGCTAGTTTCACCTTCATATACTCTTTAGCCTTTACTAACGTAATACCATATTCACTTTCTAACATTTGATAAAGCGAATGGTTGTTAGTAATTAGGAGATCAATGCCTGGACAGAATTTATAAGGAATAAAGGATTCTTCAATAGAAATAGGAATTCCATTCACATTTCGCAAACGCTTAATGATAACAACTTCTTCACCAACTGGGATATGTAGCTTATTAGAAATACCTGGTTTTGCTGGACTTTTTTTAATAGAGAGGACTTGGGTACTTGGTGTTAGCCCCTTGCCCAACATCGTCCTTGTAAAGCTATTAAAAGTAATAAAATCCATTTCAATTTTATAATTAGAAATAAAGGTACCTGCACCAACTCTTCGTTCCACTACTCCTTCTCTTTCTAAAATGGAAAGAGTATGTCTTGCTGTCATCCGACTGATTCCATATTGTTCGGCTAATTCCCTCTCAGATGGGAGCTTATCGCCATGCTTTAGTTTCCCGCTTTCAATATCATCAATGATTTTATCCTTTAACTGTTGATAAAATGGTGTTTCCTCTTCCCCTTTATACATTTCCTCACCTGCTTCAAATGGTTAAATACTTTGATCGTTCTATTGACATTATATAGTAAAATCCAATTCACTGTCCTTTCCTTTTCGAATACCTATTGGTATATACCATTTTACATAAGTAGGAAATGCAATTTCTGTAGAAGAAGTAATAAATAGTTGACTCTGATAGGGTTTGCTTTCAGTACTCCTCTGAAAGCGATTACATATTTGATAAATTTAGAATAGTTTAAATATTCAGTGTTGTCAATAAAACAATAGAAACTTTTTCAATTTTTCCATCAACAATTTCCAACATAATTCTTAAGATTAATTATGTCCCCCCATAGAAAAGGTCGTGATCTAAATAAATCACAACCTTTTCTCCTAGTTTATCAGACGGGTACATCTACCTCGTTCATATCCTTATTACCCGATACTTTAACAGGGGCTGTTTCCTTTAAGGCAAAAGATAATAGAAAAAATACAACGGCCGCTCCACTTGCGAGCCATAGCGGGGCGTACAAACTATATTTATCTGCTAGAACACCTGCAACGATTGGTCCTAAAGTGCCGCCTATAATCTCTCCTGTTAAAACAATAACTGCTATCGCAGTGGCTGCAAACGTTCTTGGTACTGACTCAGAGGGAATAATGGCCAGATAAAGCGGCTGACCCCCGAATCCGATGGCTAGGATGAAAACGGAAATAGCTAGCAAAGCAAAATTACTATGAAAATTTGCAATGGCTAACGGTAGGAAAATAGCTATAAACGTCACAGGCGTGATGACCGCTTTACGCACTATCTTATCGGATAAAAAAGGAATAAACAACTGCCAAAAGAACATGGCAATACCTAAAACACCTAAAACAATACCGTATTGTGCCTCACTGTATCCAGAAACTCCCGATAAGAATAATGGCATGAAGCTAGTGAACACCAATAAATACATCATGTAAAAAATAGCTATCAGCATGCCTACCCATACGTTTCTTGTTTTAAAAACACTCTTATATTCTCTAAAACTTGGTTTTGCCTGTTTTTCTCCACTTTTTCCGGATGAATGTAAAAGTGGCTCCCTCATATAAAACATTAATATGATAGCAAGAATTACACCAGGAATAGCAAGTGCAAAGAAGGAATAGCGCCAATTGGTTGCGGCTGCAATGGCCACAACCAAGACAGGTGCAATCGCATTTCCTAGTAGCGGGCCAGAGCTTTGAATAAAACCCATGTTAAATCCTCTTCGTTTCGGGGTAGATTCCGCTAAAATCGTAGACTGTACTAATGGAATAACTGGACCCTCAGATGAACCCATTAATAGTCTAACAAGGATGAGAGAGCCAAGTCCTCCAACAAGTCCAGAAGTAAAGGTTGCCGCAGAAAAGATGAGAATAAAAATAATTAAGGTCTTTTTCTTTTTTCCAAGAAAGTCTGATAAACTTGCAAATAATAAGGTTGATAATCCCCAAGCAATAGAAGTGGCTCCAACAATCATCCCCATCTGTGTGTTATTCAGACCTAACTCTGGTGCGACAAAAGGGAATAAATAGATAATGCTAAGCCGATCCATAAATACCAAGCCAAAAACCAAAAACAATACGAATAATATACCATTCTCATATCGGAGAACTGATGGCTTCTTCTGACTCATAGCCTAACACCCCTTTTATAATTTCATCCCTAACTTGTTATCCCCTGCACGCCTTGATAGAATCTTTTATTAGTTTAAAATTTGCTGATTAATCTCTATTCCTTTAAACTCAAATGGCAAGCCAACATAATTTTCGGCCAAACTTGTTGCAGCCGCCTTGGAAGAGGTAACGTAATCGAGCTCGGCGATTTGAATTCCATATTCGTACGGAGTTTGTTCAACATTTCTATGAAGCATGGTTGTCATCCACCAGGAGAATCGCTGGGCTTTCCATATTCTTTGCAAACAAATAGAAGAGTAATGTTCCAAAGTATTTTCATTTCCTAAATGATAAAATTCGCTGATTCCTTTCGCTAATACTTGAATATCAGCCACTGCTAGATTTAGCCCCTTTGCACCCGTTGGCGGTACAATATGTGCCGAATCCCCAGCTAGAAATAATCTTCCATACTGCATCGTTTCACAAACAAAGCTTCTCATTGCAACAATATTTTTCTGAATAATCGGTCCATCAATCATCTTCCATCCATCTGAAGTATCAACCCTCGCATGCAGTTCGGACCAAATTCTGTCATCTGACCAATTAGCAATATCATCTTTTGGATCAACTTGAAGGTAGTGGCGTTGAATCTTAGGGGTACGAGTACTTAATAGTGCAAAGCCTCGGTCGTGGTGGGCGTAGATAAGTTCTGGGTGGACTGGTGGAGTTTCGGCAAGAATTCCTAGCCAACCAAAGGGATAAATTTTTTGTTTTTCCACCCTTTCTTCTTTTGGAATCGATTGTCGGCTTGGTCCATGAAACCCATCACAGCCCGCTATGAAATCGCATTCAATTTGTTCCACTTCAGCCCCACTTTCCTGTATGAAGCTAATGGTTGGCGAGTTCGTTTCAACATCGTGGAGCTGAACGTCTTTCACGTTAAAGTAGATCTTTCCACCCACCTTGAGGCGAGCTTCAAGCAAGTCTCTGATCACCTCGTGTTGAGGATAAAGCATAATTTTCTTTCCATTGGTCAATTCATTCATATCAATTCTATGTCTGCGACCATTAAACTGCAGTTCAATTCCATGGTGAATATGCCCTTCACTCATCATCCTGCTTCCAATTCCTGTACGATTAAGCAAATCAACTGTTCCTTGCTCTAGCACTCCTGCCCGGATCGCGCCTTCAATCTCTTCCTTTGAGCGACTTTCGAGAATAATAGAGTCAATTCCTTGAAGATGCAGGAGATGGGACAGCATTAATCCAGCTGGCCCCGCACCGATGATACCTACTTTTGTTCGCATAAAAATCACCTTCCTTTTATTGTTAACGCTTTCATCAATACTATTTTAAAAACATTTATTTCTTTACGGCTTTACTATCTTCGTTTTCTTCCATGCCTACGACCTTTTTGGAGTCAAAGGTTAGCAATACATTCCAACTTCCAGATGATTGCCCATCTGCTAAATATGCTACTTCATCGTCCTTTTGAAGCATGCTAAACAACATAGCTAGATGACGTCCACCAGACTCAACCCTTGCCATCCTAGCATACTCAGGTAACATATCGTAAGCAGATTGATAGTCTTTGTTCATTACGAACTCAATAAATTGTTTATCTAGAGAGTGCTCCGCAACAGTTGGCTTATTATGTCGGCCCCGCACTAAATTATGAGATAAGGCACCACTCGATACAAAAACAACTTTTTTTTCAGTTGCATGCAACACTTTTGCAATCTCTTGACCCCATCTATATGTTTCTTCAATACTAGCAGCTAGAGTAACTGATAGATTAATAATCGGAATATCTTCCTTTGGTACAAGATATCTTAGTGGAACAACTGTCCCATAATCCCAAATATAATATGGATCGTTCACTCCTTGAACCTGTAATCCAGCATTCACCCCAGCTTGCACCAGCTGGTTAGCCAAATCGGCCTCTCCTGGATAATAATAAGGAAGATCCTTAATTAGATCGGGAGCTTCGTAGGCTGTTAATATCCCTTTATGCTCGGGTGTACAATCTACATAATGGAAGAAAGTAGAGGGCCAATGGCAGGATACTAACACAATGACATCCGGGGCAATTCTTTCGATATCTTTTGCCACCTCTTTTAATCCTTCTACCATGTTTCTTTGAAAATCTGGGACTTCATCTTCATGACAAATACTTGGAACATGTGGAACTAATGTACATAACTCAATAGTCATAGTGAACCTCCTATTATAGTCTTTACGATTCTGACTTTGGAACTCCTGCTACTCCCCAATGAGTTTTCGGAATCTCCGTCACTAACACTCGGATACTTTCTTTTGGAGCGTCCAATGTTTCAGCAACCGTATTTGTAATATTCTGAATTACTTCCGCGATTTTCTCCTTTGGTCTTCCTTCCATCATTTGTACTTGAATGATTGGCATACGAACCACCCTTTCCTAAAATTGTCAATACTAATTTGTCACCACGAAAGATACTTCACCTAATCCATCGAACCGGCCGGTAACAACATCTCCTTTTTCTAACAAAATAGCACTGGTAATTGCTCCAGATAAAATCACATCGCCCTTACGAACCTTTTCGCCTTTACGAGAAAGCATGTTTGCTAACATCGCAATCGCTTCCGCCGGGTGGCCAAGTACCGCCGCTCCTGCGCCTAGTTCCTTTATCTCTCCATTAATAGAAAGTGTTACACCTACTAAATCAAGATCAAATTTATCTGGCTTATGAAAAGATGTACCGAAAACGACTCTAGATGTGGACGCATTATCAGCAATGACATCAGGTAAAGTAAATTGGAAATTGACATACCTACTGTCAATCAGTTCAAGTGCTGGAATGACATATTCTGTTTTTGACAATACATCTGCTGCTGTCACGTTTGGTCCTTCAATGTCTTCTCCAATTACAAAAGCTATCTCTGCCTCTACCTTTGGGTGAATCATGTCCTGTAAATGAACCTTTCCACCATTGTCAATCAACATATAATCAAACACATATCCATAGATGGGCTCATCTACATTCATTTGCTGCATTTTTGCTTTACTAGTTAAACCCATTTTAGGTCCGACGATTCTTCTTCCTTCTTCGAGCTTAATTTTGACAAGCTCCTCTTGGACAAGATATCCTTCCTCAACGGAGAGATCCAGCTTGATATTATCTGTTACTTTTATGACCTCGCGTTTCTCTTCTTCACCAGCAATCAAATATTTAGCAATTTCTTTATATTCCACTGTCGCCATTATATTTCCTCCTTATATTCCCGTCATTTGCAATTTTTTGGCAAGGTCAGCTGCTACATCAAGAATCATATCCTCCTGACCGCCAACCACTTTCATTTTTCCAAGCTCAACGAGAATATCTCGGGAATCAATTCCAAATTTTCTAGCTGCTGCTTGTGCGTGTAATAGAAAGCTAGAGTAGACGCCTGCATACCCCAATACCAAACCATCTTTTGTGATTTCTTGTGGCTTTTCTAAGATAGGTGCAACGATTTCCTCCGCTACATCCATCATTTTGTATAGATCAACTCCCGTTTGGATACCTAAACGGTCAAGGACGGCTACGAGTACTTCAGTCTGAGTATTTCCAGCACCGGCACCAAGACAGCGGATGCTTCCATCAATTCGTTTGGCTCCCTCTTCAATCGCGGTAATACTGTTTGCGACTGCCAACGATAAGTTGTTATGGGCATGAAACCCAATATCAATAGAGAGACTTTGTCTAAGCGCACGGATTCGCTCCTTCACTTCATGTGGCAAAAGTGCACCCGCAGAATCAACTACATACACTGTATCCGCACCGTAACTTTCCATAAGCTTCGCTTGCTCTACCAACTTTTCCGTAGGAGCCATATGAGACATCATTAAGAAGCCTACCGTTTCAAGTCCTAAATCTTTTGCAAGAGCAATATGCTGCGGTGCCACGTCGGCCTCTGTCACATGAGTCGCCACTCTCACCATCTTGGCACCAAGCTGTGCCGCATGCTTTAATTCTTGCTTTGTTCCGATTCCTGGTATAAGAAGTACAGAAATTTTTGCTTGCTTAACTGTTGCAGCAGCCGCTTCAATTAATTCCATTTCGTTCGTTCGGGAAAATCCATATTGCAAAGAGGATCCACCTAATCCATCTCCATGTGATACCTCAATATAAGGAACATTTGCTTCATCCAATCCCTTCGCCACTTGAGTGACCTGCTCGACTGTGAATTGATGCCGAATCGCATGACTACCATCCCTTAAAGCAACCTCTGTTAGTATTACATCCCGTTTTGCTTCCATTTTTTCTCCTCCTTCCTCTTATACAATGGCTTGTGAAATTTTACGTTTTGCCCATTCTTCCGCTACTTTCACAGCAGCTGCCGTCATAATATCCAGATTTCCAGAATACTTCGGCAAATAATCTCCTGCACCTTCTACCTCAATAAAAACCGTCACATGGTTACCGTTGAAGATGGGTTCCTGTCTTAACTTATATCCAGGTACATATTCTTGTACTTGTTTTTCCATTTCTTTGATGGAACGTGTAATCCCCTCTTCATCCACCTGATCACCTTTTACTAAAACATGGATGGTGTCTCTCATCATGATCGGAGGCTCGGCTGGATTCAAGATAATGATTGCTTTCCCAACTCTTGCGCCACCAATCTTTTCGATCCCACGAGCGGTCGTTTCTGTAAATTCATCAATATTTGCCCTTGTTCCCGGACCAGCACTTTTACTAGATATGGTTGCGACAATTTCCGCATATTCCACCGGCTGGACAGAGTGAATGGCATGAACCATTGGAATTGTTGCTTGCCCTCCACATGTAATCAGATTGATATTCTCTGCATCCACATGCTCTTTTATATTTACGGGTGGTACAACAAGTGGACCAACTGCTGCTGGTGTTAAATCAAGCACTTGTTTGCCTGCCTCTCGCAAAAGCTTGGCATGTCTTACATGTGCTTTTGCTGACGTTGCATCAAAAACGATATCAGCGAGTTCTGGGCGTTCTAAAAAACCCTTTATACCATTGTCAATCGTTTCATACCCAAGCTCGTTTGCTTTTCTTAACCCGTCTGACTCCGGATCAATACCGATTACGGTTGTTAACTTTAGAACCTCTGACCGCCCTAGCTTCATCATGAGATCTGTACCGATATTTCCTGATCCAAGTATCGCAACCTTTATCTTCTCCATAAGACCCATCCTTTCTTATTAAAAATGAACTTTTACTTCCCCAAGATGAGCAAATCTAGCAGAGAAAGTATCTCCAGCTTGCGCATCTGCAGCTGCCGATAATGCTCCAGATAAAATAATTTCTCCTGCTTTTAGGGTAATTCCGAATTCAGACAATTTGTTAGCTAGCCAAGCAACGCATGTAGCTGGGTTTCCAAGAGCGGCAGCTCCCACTCCGGTATTGACGATTTCATTGTTTTTCGAAAGCACCATCCCAAGCAATTCGAGATTGATTTCGTCTACCTTTGCTTTTCTATCTCCAAGTACGTAAAAGCCGGAAGATGCATTATCTGCGATCGTATCAGGAAGCTTAATCTTCCAATCTTTCACTCTACTATCTACAATTTCAAGTGCAGGCACAATATAATCCGTTGCTTGTAGGACATCGAGTGTCGTAATATTTGGACCGATTAAGTCCTTTTTTAGAACAAAAGCGAGTTCGGCTTCTACCTTTGGTTGCAAGACTTTCTCGATTGAAATTGTACCCCCATTTGTTACTAGCATGCTGTCTAGCAAATGACCGTAGTCAGGTTCATCCACCCCGAGAAGCTTTTGCATAGCAAGTGAGGTAAGGCCGATTTTCTTCCCAATAATTTTTTGTCCTTGTTCCACTTTCATTTGAATGTTTTCTAGTTGTATATGATAAGCTTCCGTTACAGATAGACTTGGATCTAAGGTCGTAAGGGGATTGGTCCCTACTCCCGTCTTTTCAGCATCCGCTAATAGGGCAGCATATTCTTTTATTTTATTTGTTACAATAGACATTCCCTGTTCCACCTTTCCTACAGTTTGATCGTAATATTGGACAATTCAGAGTAGAAATCAAGGCTATGCATTCCTCCGGTTCTACCAATTCCACTATTTTTCATTCCGCCAAATGGAGTTCTTAGATCTCTAAGGAACCATGTGTTTACCCAAATAATGCCCGCTTCAATTTGATGAGCCACTCGGTGTGCACGACGTAGATCATTTGTCCAGATAGTTGCACTTAACCCGTAATGTGTATCATTTGCCTGCATGATCACTTCTTCTTCCATATCAAATGGCATGACCGTTACAACTGGTCCAAATATTTCTTCACGAACACAACGAGAGTTACGATCAAGACCAGTGATAATGGTTGGCTCAAGGAAATACCCTTTTTCCAATCCTTCTGGTCGCTTTCCACCGGTCAGAATATTCGCTCCATCATTACGAGCAATCTCGATATAGCTATTTACTCTCTCGTAGTGTTCCTTACTTACTAAGGCACCTACGTTTGTCGCTTCCGCAAGAGGATCACCCACTCGTAATTCTCTTACTTTTTCAGCGAACTTATTAATAAACTCATTGTAAATTGGTCGTTCTACGTAAATGCGAGATCCGCAAAGGCAAACTTCCCCTTGATTAATGAAGCTAGATTTAATCGTTGTTTCAATTACTTCATCGATATCAGAATCAGCAAAAATGATATTTGGATTTTTCCCGCCTAGCTCATACGACAGCTTTTTCAACGAGTCAGCTGCAGCTTTCATAATGCTAGCTCCCGTGCTTGGTTCTCCGATGAAAGAAATGGCATCAATATCCGGGTGTTCGGAGATTGCACCACCAGCAGAATTCGGGCCAAAACCGTGTACTAGATTCACGACTCCATCTGGAACGCCAGCCTCTTTACAAATCTCCATAAGGACCGTTGCTGTCATCGGCGTCCATTCTGCCGGTTTAATAACCGCCGTGTTCCCCATGCCAAGGCAAGGAGCAAGCTTCCAGGTAAGAAGTAATAATGGTAGATTCCATGGCTTAATAATTCCAACAACCCCTACTGGTCGTCGGTAAGCATAATGAATGGCTTGATCGTCCTGTTGGTATGCATCTGTTCCAACAGACGTAATATAATCGGCGAAAAAGTGAAAATTATATGCTGCACGAGGAACATCAATTTTGTTTGCTAAGGAAAATGGCTTCCCCGTGTCCAATGACTCTAGCATCGCCAATTCTTCTTGCCTTTCAAGAATCAAGTCACCAATGCGGCGAAGGATTTTGGAGCGTTCAACCAAGGTCATCTTTTTCCACGGGCCATTCAATGCTCTTCTTGCTGCACGAACAGCAAAATCCACCTCCTCTTTTCCTCCTTCTGCCACTGTTCCTAATACTTCTTCTGTTGCTGGATTGATATTTTCAAAGGTTTTATGGTTTTGTGATTCAACAAATTGACCATTAATAAAATGTAAGCAATTGATCGCTTTCACTTTCGTTTCTACCTGCATGCTTTGTGTCCTCCTAAAAATAATTTTTTATTAACTACATGGTAACGCTTACTCTCAGCACCAACAACACACTTGTTGCTCTATACGCAACAATCTTTATTTTTTTGAAAATTTAATTAAAATACCTCCTTTTTATCAGGAGGCAGTGTATTAGTTAATACTATTTTCAGAGAAACATACTCATATTCATCGTCGTGATTACCGATTGGTCTGGGAAAATCGTGCGTGAGGAGATTTTCCACTCACCATTTACTTTTCGAACGATATCATTTCGTTCCCCAAACATTTGCTCAATATCAGTGGTGGAGGCTCTACTTCTCATAAATAAGAAATAACTTCTTACCTTGTACTCGTCTTCCTTTTCCGATCCTTCTACTGTTACATTTGTAATAAAATGTCGCTGCCTAGTTGCCGGGTTTTCAACCCAGGCAGATTTCGTATACAAGCGGTTTACTCTAGTAGTAAGAGAGACCTTTGTTTCTTCAAAGAAAGCCATATCTTTAGAAATATCATCCACTCCAACACCTTCTACCGTTTCTCTCAAAGGCATTCTGTATACGAGGTCGTCGGTAAGTAATTCTAACCATTCCTTATACTTACGATTATCAAGGAAATACGCTTCTCTGTTTAGTAGCGTCGTGATCTCAAGATGAAGCTCAGGTGTCACCATTCTTTGAATATCCAGATTCATCGGTTGACCTCCTCTTTAAAGAGACCCTTAGAAATTAACTCGAGCCACTGTTCGTGCATCCGTCTTGATAAAGCGTCTATATACGTCGTTGGATAAGCAGTCCCCGGTCCAGGGAAATTCTCGTCCGGTTCCACGTGCGAGTACCCCATTAAATAATTGCTCACACTATTGTAATTCAAGCTTTTGTCTCTCATCATTAAGCCTTTACTTACTTCAACAATTCTCGCCCATGTTTCGGTATCATCTTGTTCTAGTGTTCCACTTGGTCCAAAAGAACCTAGATACCCTCGATAGGCAGCCTCTTTATATTCCTCCGGTGCTGCCGCATCAATTAAAAACCAGCACCAAACCTCTACCTTATCTGGCCCAAGTGGCCTCCACATTCGAAAGTTCAAGTAATTATGTAAGTGACCTTCCGTTCCATGAATGGGACTTACAAATGATAAATTCGGATAAACTCCCCCCACGAAAACAGTCACTTTTGATTGAACCTCTAGCTGTTCAGGGGTTAAATGCTTCTCAAACAATGGCCACATAGACTCAGGCATACCTTGGAAAGGTACTCTTGCTTTTCCTGTCTTAGAGGTTATCACATTAATACCATGTGCATTCTTAATTACCACTTGATGTCCATAGCCAGCATACAGAGGATCTTCTGGACTTATACCCATTTCAACCGTGGATCGGTGAGTGGTTTGGACATGATACGGATCAGCAGCAAAGTTTTCAGCAGTTGCCTTCCAATTTGCTTTCGCTACCCAGCGCTGCGGAAGACCTCGTACTTCCATTCCTCCACTTCTACCAAGAAGAATATCTAAGTACCACTTCATCTCTCCTAGATAATCCTCTAGTGGTTCCGCATTTATATCAAGATTTCCAAAGATCATCCCTTGATACATTTCAACCTGAGGGATCGGTCTTAATCCCCACTCTGATTTATCCATTTCTTCCCCATACACTTTGTTTCCGGCGACAATCCCCACTAATTCACCGTTCAAATTATAGCTCCACCCATGGTAAGGACAAGTGAAGGTTTTTTTATTCCCTCGATCAGCTGTACATAGCTGCGTTCCACGATGGGTGCATGAGTTTAAAAATGCTTTAATCTCACCTTCACGAGTTCTAACTAAAAGGACCGGATCATTGACCATCCAGCGTGTCACATAGCTTCCTGGTTCTTTGATTTCCGTTTCATGGCCAAGAAATTGCCATGAATGTCCATAAATTTTTTCTATTTCAAGGTCAAATATATCTGGATCCGTTAACACCCATTGTGGAAGAAGGCCTTCATCCATTTTTTCTTTTAATAAGTGAAATGCCTTTTCATCCAACGTTTTCTTAATCATATGACCCACTCCTCGCTATATCTCTATTCAATCAAACCTGGTAGGTAGGTTACAATTTCAGGGAAAATAATTAATATAATCGTAAAAGCAACCATGGTACAGATGGCTGGAACAACACCTTTAAAAATTTGCTGAATAGGAACATCTTTTACGACACCGCTAATAATGTAAACGCTCAATCCTAGAGGCGGTGTAAGAACTCCGATATTGAGCACCATTACCATAATAATACCGAACCATAATCCGTCAAATCCTAATTGAGTGATCAAAGGATAAACGATAGGTAAGGTGAGGACCATTATGGCAATCCCCTCTAAAAACATTCCTAAAATAAAGTAGACTAAAAGAATCATTGCCATGATGAGATAAGGAGAAACGTCTAGTGATCCGACAGTTGTTGTTAAATACATCGGGATTTGGCTTAACGCTAAGAACTTTCCGAATAATGATGCTCCAATCAAAATTAAGAACAGCATAACCGTCAATCGGATCGATTCATCCAAGGAAGAAATAAGCCCTTTAAAACTCAATCTTTTCGTTAAAAGAGTAAGGAAAAAGGCACCAATGGCTCCTATTCCGCCAGCCTCACTTGGAGTGAAAACCCCAAAGTAAATTCCCCCGATACTAATTGCAAATATCAATAAGAAAGGCCAAACACTTTTTAAAGAGGAGAATTTTTCCTCGATGGTCGCCTTCTCCACTTTGGTAGGGGCGATGGAAGGGTCTAAGCGGACTTGGATGTTGATCATCAGCATAAAAAGTAGAGTCATGATGATCCCTGGAACTAACCCTCCAATTAATAAAGGACCAATTGGCTCAGACGTTAATGCTCCGTATAAAATTAAGATCACGCTGGGGGGAATTAATATTCCCAGAGTACCACCGGCTGCAACTGCTGCTGTAGAAAAGGTCGTCCGGTAATTGTATTCTTTCATTTCAGGAATCGTGATCTTCGCCAAAGTAGCCGTCGTTGCGTTGGAAGATCCTGAAATAGCAGCAAAAATGGAGGCCGCACCGACCGTGGCAATGGCAAGACCACCACGAAAATGGCCAATCCACTTATCAACCGCATTAAACAGGTCCTTCCCTAGACCAGTGTTAGACATAAACATTCCCATTAATATAAACAGTGGAATTACACTTAACCCATAGTTATTAGACGTACCAAAAGCAGAGGAGCCAAGCTGTGACAATCCGACCTGCCAGTCGGATAGCCAAGATACACCTAAAAACCCTACTAAAAATAAAGATAGTCCTACAGACACCCTTAGTAAGATGAGAACCAAGAGGAACATAATCCCTATTACTCCTATCATTTCTGGACTCATTTTTTCACCACCTTTAGGAAGGATTTTAATGAATCAATCAAATACGTTAGTGTAAAACAAACCGCACCAACTGTCGCAAATGTAACGAATAAATAAAGAGGTAGTCCAAGGTCTCCACTTAATTCATTTCCGAAATAAATCCTTTTCGTATATTCGAATAATTGCCAAGAGGTTAGGGACATAAGAATAAATAAAATGAGGGAAGTCATGGCATAAAGTGCATGTTGAACCTTTGCTGGCATCATATTTGTTAAAAAATCAATTTCAATATGATCTTTTTTCAGTTGTGCCGAACCAAGGCTAAAAAAGATGATCATGGCTAGTGCCAATCCAGTCAGTTCGTATGTTCCAGTGATCGGCTTATTAAAAAAATATCGACCCAACACATCTGCCGTCGTAAGAAACATTAATAGAAACAAAATAATACTTGAAACCTTATGAAGAACATTATTTAAAGTAGACACGACTTTCTCGATTGGTTGAATCACTTTTTCTAAAAAAGAAACTTCGTCAAGAGCCGTAGCTCTCAACGAAACATCCTTTCTTACTTCTTGTTCCATTACCAACACCTCCAAATCGGAAGACTATTATTCTTCAATAAGCTTGACTGTTTCATCGTAAATCTTCTGGCCATCTACTCCTTTTTCTTTCATATCAGATAACCATGTTTCCTTTACACCTTCAGAGTTATCCTTAAATTTTTGCAGTTCACTTTCTTCCAGACTAATAAATTCTACACCTGCATCCTTTGCTTCTGTTTCCGCTAAGCCCTTTTGATAATCAAACGCTGCTCCCGCCATTTTCGCCATTGGCTCACCAAGCAGTTCATCTTCAATGAGCTTTTGATCTTCTGGAGAAATCTTATTCCAGCTATCTTTGTTCATAGCAACATAGAAAATACTAGTGTTAAAGTTTCCTAATGTAACATAATCAACTAAATCGGTAAGATTAAAATCTTTAATAGCTGCAACAGGTAAGACGCCCCCATCAATTACACCCTTTTGAAGGGCATCATAAATTTCTGGTGCTGGTAAGGAGACTGGAGTTGCTCCCCATGACTTAATCATTTCACCTGCTTCAACAGACGGTGTTCTAAGCTTTAAACCTTTCACGTCCTCAAAGCTTCTGACCGCTTTTCCCTTCGTGATAATCGCGTAAGGATCAGCTGCGTGAACCCATAACAACTTTAAATCGTCATATTCCTTTTGGATTTCAGGGAACGTATCATAAAGCTTTTGTGCAACAACACTTAACTCCTCACCCGTCCCGTTTGCAAGAAACGGAAGCTGAAGTACAGAGTGGGTTGGAAACTTTCCAGCATTATACCCATGTAACCCCCAGCCTGCATCCATGATTCCAGTTGTTATATTGTCTAACGTATCCTTAGGTCCACCGAGAGCTCCACCCGGATAGATTTGAAATTTCACTCGACCATCGGTAAGCTTTTCTACTTCTTCACTGAACGGTTTCATTGCCTTCGAATCTTGTACATGGTCAGGAGAGTTCATATGCCCCATCTTAAAGGTAATTGATTTCGTATCCGAGGCAGCTTCGTCTCCCCCAGAACTTTTCGAACAAGCCGACACAAATACTAGTAAAATCAAGGTTAACATAGTAAAACTAAGCTTCATCCCTCTTTTCAACATCTTACATCCCCCTCTTCTCCTAATTAAAACGCTTACATTCTGTTGTTTAGAAAAATCTTTTCTCTTAAGTTGGAAAGGATTCTCCTAAAATTTTCAATCTTCATATTTTTTATCTTACTCACTACTTTTTACACTATCAACATTAAAGTTTCTCTATACGCAACAAAATACAAAAAATTTATTTTATTTTAAACTTTATAAATATTCACTTTATTTATTTGGATTTATTTGCTATATTCTCCACTATAGAGAAACAAACTTTATTCTGTTTCAAATGATGAAAAAAGGAGGATACTAGATGGTTACGGAAAAACAGGAAGACCAGCATCTATCATCTGTAAAAAATGCTTTACGAATATTAAGAAGCTTTACGATGGAAGAGCCTGAAAAGAAGATTAGCGACTTATCTACTTCTCTAGGTATTAATAAAAGCACGGTAAGTAGGACCATGGCGACGTTAGCTTCCGAAGGTTTTGTCTATAAAGATCCAGAGTCAAGAAAGTATCGACTCGGCTTATCCATCCTTTCCTTAAGTGGAATCGTTAATAGTCATATGGACATCTACAAAGAATCACAGTCTGTATTAAACCGTCTCGTGGAAAGTATTGGCGAAACAGCCCATATTTCTGTACTCGATAAGGATGAAGTCATCTATCTTCAAAAGGTCGATTGCCACCACCCTGTTCGTGTGTTAACGAATGTTGGAAAAAGAAATCCTCCTTATTGCACGAGCTCAGGTAAGGTGTTATTAGCCTATTCGGATGATCAACTAGTCGATAGAGTCATTGAAAAAGGCTTAACAAGATATACGAAAAACACCATTACCGACCCTAGAAAACTTCGTGCGCATTTAAAACAAATAAAAGAAAACGGTTACACTTTTAGCAGTGAAGAAATTCTCGAAGGGGTAAACTCAATCGCTGCACCTGTCTATGATTATCGTGGAAAAGTCATCGCTGCATTAGCAATTGTAGGACCAAAACAAAGGATACAGGCAAACAAAGTTCCAGGCTATGCAAAGAAAGTGATTCAAGCCGCCACGGAAATATCAAACCGTATGGGTTATTGGTAAAATTTTATTAAAATAATAAAGGAGAATCTCAATATGCATGATTTTCACACTCATTTTATCCCTGATGATGTTCTTACTTGGTTAAAGGACCATAAAGAAATTGTCAATGCGAAATGGATAAAGAAGGAAGAAAACAAAGATGATTTTTTAGTAGTTAATGAGAAATGGGGCTTTGAATTAAAACAATCCTTTATCGACACAGACTTGTATCTTCACAAACAAAAAGAAGCTGGTGTTTCTCACTCCTTGATTTCACCTATACCACAGCTTTTTATGTATGATTTCCCACATGATATCACCACAGACATTTCCCAAGTATATAATCAATCTTTATCACAATTAGTTACACAAACAAAGGGATGCATATCCGCTCTTGGCACCGTTCCTCTCAGCCATCCTGAGCGAGCGGCACAAGTATTACATGATGCAATGAAACTAGGACTTAAAGGGGCCATCATTGGACCCTCAGCAGCTGGGAAAATGCTTTCAGACGACTTTTTCATTCCATTTTTTGAAGAAGCAAACCAATTAAATGCGATTCTTTTTATTCATCCACTGCTAAGTGAAGATCCACGATTAAAAAAATGGATGATGCCTAATCTAATTGGTGTCCCATGGGAAACCACCGTGTGTGCAACAGATATTCTTTTAAGCGGCATGATCGACAAGTATCCTAACATCAAAATTTTATTTGCTCATGGCGGAGGGTTCCTTCCTTATCAAATCGGTAGGCTTGATAAAGGATATGAACAATGGACAGCTGTTTCGTCCAACCTGCAGGGAAAGCCATCCGAGTACTTAAAACGCTTTTGGTATGATACCGTCTTATGGAATTCAGCAAGCATTGATTTTCTAGTGGAAACAGTAGGTGAAGATCGAGTCGTACCAGGTTCTGATTTTCCATTCGATCTTTGTACTTGGCCGCCTCAGGCGTCATTTGCAAGGGGAACTCAATCTTTACTATATTAAAAAAACAAGTCAACCACTAAAAATGGTTGACTTGTTTATATTTCGTTATTCACATAGAAGTTCATAAACTTCTTTGTCCAATTTAATAGCTAAGTCTTTATTATACGTTTTCTCATATGCAGGTTCAGTTGTTATCTTACCTCCGTAAAACATCACGTTCTCAACTTTTTCCACTTCAATGGTGACGACGCATAGTTTCATAGTGAGTTCTTTTATTTCAGAGACGTATGCTTTTCCCTGCACTGAATAACAGCTTCCAGCTCCAATTACGCCTAATACTATGTTAGGATTCCTTTGAATATTCTCTATACTTGATGCTTTATGTCCAAGCGCCACTTTTATCGTCGTTCCATCAGCTGTAGGTTGCACCCACGAAACAACACTTAACTGTGGTAAATTAGTTTCCACGTTCATTGTGATCAAGGAAACCATGGTTTCTCCCTGCAAAGAAGAAATTAGCTCAGCCGTCAACTTGTTTGCACTTACTGTCATGTTCATTCCTCCATTTCTAGTATTCTACACTCACAGGAAGTCCAAGCTCCAATTTGCCAAAAAGCTCTCCAACCCAATCGAAATTAAATGCAGTATGCTGTGCTCCCGCATGAATATCACGCCAATATTGTTGTAATGGATGGCTTTCGGCTGATGCGGCGGCTCCACTGCTCGTATAAATGGTTTCCATTGCTTCGGTACAAAGTTCCGCACAATAGCAATAATTTCTTCGTAATCTAACACGTTCCTTGTAATCAAGTACTCTTCCGGATTCTACTAATTCCAGCGACTTATGAAGGAGGGCATCTACCGCTTCTAACTTAGCCGCTACCTTGGCCAGTCGAATTTGTTGATGTGATAAGTTTGCTACAGGCTCTCCTTTACGGGATTTATTTTTTCCAATGACCATATCCCGCCAAATGTCATATGCACCTTTTGTTGCTCCTAAAATAACAGATAATAATGTTACAGGCATTACCGCTGACAGTTGTATACGATAAAGTGGAGCCTTATTTTGTTCCATCCCAGGAGAAATGCCATGAAGGTTCCACGGAGTCAACTCCATCGTGCGGTATTCTGGAACAAACACATCCGTTAATTCTAGTAAGTTACTACCTGTTCCTCTCATTCCCACAACATGCCATACGTCAATCACTCTCAAATCGCTTTTCGGAACGAGGAAATACAACATCTTTTTTTCTTTCTGGCTATCTTCTTGTGGAGCTGCCGCACTAATCATGACCCAATCACAGTGGTTAATACCAGAAGAAAATCCCCATTTTCCTGTTAGACGATATCCATCTTTTACTTTTAGGATTTCTGCGTTTGGACTTGGATTGATGGAGGTGGCTAAACAAGCATCTGGATTGTCTTTCCATACATCTTTTTGAGCGTCGTTCGGGAAAAAGGCAAGCATCCAGCTGTGAAGCAGTAATAAGGAATAACACCAACCCGCAGAGGCATCCCCTTTTGATACCTCAATTGCACTACCAGCTAATGTTTTCCAATCAAGCTCGTGTCCTCCCCAACGGCTCGGCACCAGCGAACGAACTAACCCGGATGCAATAAAATCGTCAATGTTTTCTTGTGGTTGATGTCTCAAGCTTTCTCCTTCACCTGAACGAGAACGTATAATGACAGATAATTCCTTCGCACGTTCTATTGCTTCATCATGAGATAACTTATTTAACATTTTGTTCATTCCCTCACCCTCCTGTACTAGATTTCTCAATATCTGGTGTACCATATGTGTGGAACGTAGCTGGCAGAGGTGATCCCCAAGCTAACCCTTTTTTTCGTTCTTCCGGAGTCCATGTTACCGTTTCCCAATCAGGTGTGTAAATTAAAAATCCACCCGAGCATACTTCAATTCGATTGCCACCTGGTTCATACACGTATACGAACATCGTTTGCCCTGCCACATGTTTATTAGGAGGGGCTTCGATATAAATTCCATTATCTAAAAACACATCTGCTGCTCGCAGAACCATTTCTGGAGTCTCTACTTTAAAAGCGGCGTGATGAAAGCGCCCCTTTGCACCTGTTTTATCTAATGAAATCGCCATATCATAGGACTTATTGGTCACATGTAGCCATGCCGTTGTTTGTTTCCCTGTTTCTGTTACGGCTTGTTCACTTAATTTGAAACCGAGGTACTTTCGATAAAACAAACTATCTGCATCCACATCAGGACTAAATAAATTAATATGATCAAGCTGAGTAACCGCTGCCCCCCTTGCAGAGTATTTTTGCGGCATATTTTTCAACCCTGGTTTTAAGTGCTCAGGTGTCATGTACCTTTCCGCTTCGTGAAAGACTTCTATTTTATGTCCAGCCGGATCCATAAAGCGATAGGAAGGACCATGTCCATAATCTCCGTCGGTCCATCCAATACCGTACTTACTATCCTTAAGATGGTTTGCACGTTGTTCAAGTGCTTGTGAGGAAAAGGTTCTCATGGCAACATGACCAAGACCAGCTTGTTTAGCTTCCGTTAGCTTCAGGCTATAAAGCTGCTGGTCACCCCAGCCCCGTAAGTATACGGATTGTCCCTCACTTTTTACGACGGTCATCCCTAGTAGTCCCTCGAAAAATTCAAGACTTTCACCTGGCTTCGGTGTTAGCAATTCTATATGAGCTAAGTGAGCAATATCCCGAATCGGTTCTTGAAAATTGGTCATGAAACACTCTCCTCCTTAATCGTTGTCACAATCGCTCCTATCCCCGATATTTCCACTTTTACAACATCTCCATCTTGAAGGAACTTATTTTGTGCCTCACCGACACCACCTGGAGTTCCCGTACAAACAATATCACCTGGTTCTAACGTACAAATGCCAGATAAAAATTCGACCAGATGATTTACATTAAATAAAAGCTGCTCTGTATTTGATTTTTGTCTTACTTCACCATTTACGGTTAATGAAATATCGAGTGCATGTGGATTTGCAATTTCATCCTTCGTCACTAGAACCGGGCCTAGTGGGAGGCTTTTATCAAGAGTTTTTCCTTGCAGCCATTGAATGGTTCTTTTTTGCATATCGCGTGCCGTGATATCATTCGCTACCGTATATCCGTACACATAATCCAAAGCATCTTCTGCTTTAATGTTCTTTCCTTTCTTCCCAATCACGAATGCCAATTCTGCCTCATAATCTAGCTTTTTTGTTAACTCAGAGTTAAGTGGAAAGACGTCGTTAGGAGCTGCAATCGCTGTTGTAAACTTAGCAAAAATAACCGGGTGAGCTGGGAAATCTCGTTTCATTTCAATAATATGATTCTTGTAATTCAATCCAACGCAGATAATCTTATTTGGCTTTAATACCGGTGGCCCAAGTTCTATCCTATCTTTTTTATAGATGGATGATGTTTCTTCTGAATGTCCAAGTGCATAGTCGATGGCTTCTTTAGCCGCTTGTATAGCCACATTGCCATTTGCAATAAATTCCACGGGATTTGTCGGTAGTAAAGCGTTTGCAATTTCTTTCGCTCTTTGTTGTCCTTGTTGCTTTTGTTGCTCTATATACGCTTGGTGAGGATCGATAATCGTATTTTCATCTACTAAAACACCTAGTCTGAGTGAATCATTATTTACGGAAAATGTTAGTAATTTCAAGAAAACTCCTCCTCTTTTTTCAATCTAGCCATTGTATTAGCC
>WTKE01000106.1 GCA_011524525.1 Bacillus sp. (in: firmicutes)
GTGGTATTGTTATCGATATTTGGACTAGTTATGATATATAGCTCAAGTATGGTTGCAGCTATTCAAAGATATGGATATGAAAGTGATCATTTCTATGATCGTCAAAAACTATTTTTAATTGTTGGTGCTGTTTTATTTCTTTTCTTTTCTGTCTTTCCATACAAAATTATGCTTAGCAATCGTTTTTTAATTCCAATAGTGTTATTGTCATTTGCATTGCTCATTTTTATATTTCCATTCGGTCATTCCGCGGGAAATGCTCAAAGTTGGTATAAGATAGGTCCATTAAGCCTTCAACCATCTGAATTTGTAAAGATAAGTGCTATAGTTTACTTATCAGCAGTGTATGCAAAGAAACAATCCTATATTAATCAGTTTAACCATGGTGTACTCCCGCCACTTGCTTTTATCATCATTGCTTGTTTTTTAATTGCACTTCAACCTGACTTTGGAACAGCTGCATTAATAGTTGCTATTTCAGGCGTGATCATCCTTTCTTCTGGAATGAATTTAAAAAATATAGGCAAATTAGTTATGTTGGGTGCGATTCCTTCTATCCCACTGCTTATATTATTTAAGGATAAAATCTTTTCCTCTGTACGTGTCGGAAGGTTTGAAGCATTTATCAATCCTTTTGCTGAAGAGATAGCACAAAAGGAAGGCTATCATATGGTTAATTCGTTCCTTGCTCTAGGTGCTGGTGGTATTAAAGGTCTAGGATTGGGACAAAGTGTCCAAAAATTAGGATATTTACCTGAACCGCATACGGACTTTATAATGGCTGTAATATCTGAGGAACTTGGAATATTTGGAGTTGCGTTTGTATTGTTTGGCTTAGGTTTTATCGTTTTAAAAGGAATTTACATTGGTTTAAAAGGGAAGGATGCTTTTGGTAGTTTGCTAGCAATCGGTATCTCTGGGATGGTTGGTATCCAATCATTTGTAAACTTAGCAGGAGTCTCTGGAGTCATTCCGTTAACAGGAGTTCCATTGCCTTTTATTAGTTATGGAGGCTCATCTATTCTGCAACTATCCATTTCTATGGGCATCTTAGTGAATGTTTCTATGTTCGTTAATTATGAGAAAAAGTTTAAGGAAACGAATGATAATAAAGTAGAAACGATTCCTACTAATAACCGTTTTGAAGGCATTCAAATAAAAAAATAAGCGCTCTTGGTTTCTTGACCAAGCGCTTTTTATAAATACAATATAGTATAAATATACAGAATGGGGTGTTTTACTTGCAAAGAAAGATTAATAAAGTATTAGTTGCAAACCGAGGGGAAATAGCTATCCGTGTGTTTAGAGCTTGTACAGAGCTTAATATACGAACAGTTGCTATATATTCAAAAGAGGATTCTGGTGCATATCATCGTTATAAAGCCGATGAAGCATACCTCGTCGGTGAAGGTAAAAAACCGATTGATGCTTATTTAGATATTGAAGGGATTATTCACATTGCAAAACACAGCGATGTCGATGCTATTCATCCAGGTTATGGATTCCTTTCTGAAAACATTCATTTTGCAAGAAGATGTGAAGAAGAAGGCATCATCTTTATTGGTCCAAAATCAAAGCATCTTGACATGTTTGGAGATAAAGTAAAAGCTAGAACACAAGCCCAAGCTGCGAAGATTCCAGTCATTCCTGGTAGTGATGGTCCTGTAAATAGCTTAGAGGAAGTTATTGCTTTTGGTAAAGAATATCACTATCCAATCATCATTAAAGCATCACTAGGTGGTGGCGGTAGAGGTATGCGTATCGTTAGGCATTTAGAAGAAGTAAAGGAAGCCTACGAGAGAGCAAAGTCTGAAGCGAAAGCAGCGTTTGGAAATGATGAAGTATACGTTGAAAAATATATTGAAAAGCCAAAGCATATTGAGGTTCAAATTATAGGGGATGAGTTTAGAAATATTGTCCATTTATTTGAAAGAGATTGCTCAGTACAACGCCGTCATCAAAAGGTAGTAGAGGTTGCACCATGTATCTCTATTTCAGAAGATCTTAGAGATAGAATCTGTTTAGCAGCAGTTGATTTAATGAAAAATGTAGATTATTTAAATGCTGGAACAGTAGAATTCCTTGTTTCAGGTGACGAATTCTACTTTATTGAAGTAAACCCACGCGTACAGGTTGAGCATACCATTACTGAAATGATCACTGGTGTTGATATTGTTCAAACCCAAATCTTGGTTGCAGAAGGACATGAGCTACATGATGAAACGGTAGGTATTCCTAAGCAAGAAGATATTCGTATTATGGGATATGCGATACAATCACGTGTCACAACGGAAGATCCGTTGAACAATTTCATGCCTGATACAGGAAGATTAATGACGTACCGTTCAGGTGGTGGTTTTGGAGTAAGATTAGATGCAGGTAACGGTTTCCAAGGAGCGATTATTACTCCATACTATGATTCTTTACTTGTTAAGCTATCTACACATGCTTTAACGTATGAACAAGCATGTGCTAAAATGGTAAGAAATTTACAAGAGTTCCGTATCCGTGGAATTAAAACGAATATTCCATTCTTGGAGAATGTTGTAAAGCACAAAGATTTCCGCAGTGGAAATTATGATACGTCCTTTATTGATTCTTCACCTGAGTTATTTATGTTCCCAGTCCGTAAAGACAGAGGTACAAAAATGCTCTCTTATATTGGGAATGTAACCATTAACGGTTTCCCGGGGATTGAGAAAAAGAAAAAGCCTGTTTTTGATAAGCCAAGAATTCCATTAACAGATTCATTAAGTGTCCAAAGTGGAACAAAGCAAATTCTTGATGAAAGAGGAGCAGAAGGCTTAGTAAAGTGGATAAAGGAGCAACCAGAGGTTCTTTTAACAGATACTACTTTTAGAGATGCTCATCAGTCGTTACTAGCTACTCGTGTTCGTACGACAGATTTAAAACATATCGCAGAGCCGACATCATTATTATTACCTGATATGTTTTCTTTGGAGATGTGGGGTGGAGCAACGTTTGATGTTGCGTACAATTTCTTAAAAGAAGATCCATGGGATAGACTCTTAACTTTAAGAAAGCAGATTCCAAATGTATTATTCCAAATGCTACTCCGAGCTTCAAATGCTGTTGGTTATAAAAATTATTCAGACAATGTGATTCGTGAGTTTGTGGAGAAATCTGCTTATGCAGGTATCGACGTATTCCGGATTTTTGATAGTCTGAACTGGGTTAAAGGAATGGAAGTAGCTATTCAAGCCGTAAGAGATACGGGGAAAATAGCTGAAGCGGCGATTTGTTATACAGGAGACATCCTTGATACGTCAAGACCGAAGTATAACTTAAACTACTATAAGGATTTGGCTAAAGAACTCCAAAATCAAGGGGCACATATTTTAGCTATTAAGGATATGGCAGGGTTATTAAAGCCACAAGCTGCATATCAATTAATTTCTGAATTAAAAGAAACCATTGATATTCCGATTCACCTACACACTCATGACACAAGTGGGAATGGAATATTTACGTATGCAAAAGCCATTGAGGCTGGTGTAGATATAGTAGATACAGCATTAAGTACAATGGCAGGATTAACATCACAGCCAAGTGCTAATACATTATACTATGCACTTGAAGGTATTGATCGTAAGCCGAAGGTGAATATTAAAGCGTTAGAACAGCTTTCTTACTACTGGGAAGATGTGAGAAAGTACTACCAAGATTTCGAAAGTGGCATGATGTCTCCGCATACAGAAGTGTATCAGCACGAAATGCCGGGTGGTCAATATAGCAATCTTCAACAACAAGCTAAGGCAGTTGGTCTTGCTGACCAGTGGGAAGATGTGAAGGAAATGTATGCGCGAGTAAACCATATGTTTGGTGATATCGTTAAAGTTACTCCATCTTCAAAAGTCGTAGGTGATATGGCGTTGTATATGGTTCAAAACAACCTAACTGAAGAGGATGTACTATCTAAAGGAGATAGTCTGGATTTCCCTAATTCGGTTGTAGAATTATTTGAAGGATACTTAGGACAGCCTGTTGGAGGCTTCCCAGAAGAACTTCAAAAAGTGATCCTAAAAGGTCGTGAGGCAATCACGGTAAGGCCTGGAGAACTATTAGAGGATGTTGATTTTACAGCTTTAAAAGAAAAGTTATTCAAAGAATTAGGAAGACCTGTAACGAGTTTTGATGCCATTGCTTATGCATTATATCCTAAGGTATTTAAGGACTATACGGCAATGGTTGAGCAGTTTGGCGATATTTCGGTGTTAGATACACCTACTTTCCTATACGGGATGAGACTTGGAGAGGAAATAGAAGTCGAAATTGAAACAGGTAAAACATTAATCGTGAAGCTTATCTCTATTGGTCAGCCTCAAGCTGATGGTACTCGTATCGTCTACTTTGAGTTAAATGGACAACCGAGAGAAGTTGTTATTAAGGACGAAAGTATTAAGTCCACTGTTGCGACTAAGATTAAAGCTGATCCTAAGAAAGAAACTCATATTGGTGCTTCAATGCCAGGGACAGTAATTAAAGTGTTAGTCTCTAAAGACGAAAAGGTCGAAAAAGGAGATCACTTAATGATTACAGAAGCTATGAAAATGGAAACGACGGTTCAAGCTCCGTTCTCAGGCTTTGTTAAAGACATTTATGTATCAAATGGAGAAGCCATTCAAACAGGTGACTTACTAATTGAGTTACAGAAATAAACAGAAAAAAGGTGTTGCACATAAGTGCAACACCTTTTTTTATAGCGAATGATTATTTTTCTTGTTAAGAGCAATCTGATTCTTTTTACTTCGAGTAACGAGGAGGATAAAGTAACTTAATACCCCGAATAAGCAAGAGATAAAAAATGCATGTGCTAAAGCGACCGTTAAGTTAAGGCGAGTAAGAACGATTAAGGCTCCTGTTGTAACTTGGAGTGATACTAAAATAAACGCGATCGTCCAACCCCAAACAATAACCTTTTCATGTTTGTAGTGTTTATAAGCAAGTAGAGTGATATATCCAATCCAAAGAAAAATTAGCCCAGCTGCAAATCTGTGCCCCATCTGTACCCATTCATAGAAATTCGTAGGTAAGCCTATTGCGTTATTCAAACAAAATGGCCAGTCTCTACAAACTAGGCTAGCATTCACATGCCTTACTAGAGCGCCAGTGTAAACGACTACATAACTGTATACGCTAACTCCAATAATATGCTTACGCATACGTGTATCAATGATTAATTTATGAGCTTCAAAACGCTTGTCTATTTCAAAAATAAGGAGTGTTAAAAGTAAGACAGCTGCGAATGAAATCAATGAGATACCAAAATGTAAAGCTAGTACAAAATCTGACTGTCCCCAAACAACAGCGGCAGCACCGATTAATCCTTGTAATACGAGGAAGAAAAAGGATAATGCCGACAAAAATTTTGTCTCACGGATATGACCAATCGTTTTCCAAGACCAGATGGATAATACCAATACCATTATGCCGACAACACCAGAAACCACACGGTGAGCAAGTTCAATAACCAACTCTAGTGATATGTCAGTTGGAATAAGCTGACCATTACATAAAGGCCAAGAACGACCACAACCCATTCCAGACTCAGTTTTTGTGACAAGAGCTCCTCCTAATAGAATCAATAACATACCAATCGTTGTAAGGACAGAAAACCATTTCAAGGCTCTGTTCAAAAAAATCACCTTCTCATCCAAGTTCACAAATTTGTCATAAGTTTCTATTGACATGTATAATGAACAGTATAATAATAACCACATTTTAATATATCTTTATCATAACGAATTAGTAGGAAAAAAAATAGAAGTTAATATGAGAAATACTGCATTTTTGATACTACACAAT
>WTKE01000046.1 GCA_011524525.1 Bacillus sp. (in: firmicutes)
CAATTATTTCCAAGATGCAACCGGATTATATTTATTTTTTTGCTTCTTTTACCATATTGATAAAATACTGCGTGATACGGTGATCCTCCGTTAATTCCGGATGAAAGGAGCAACCAAGGAATTGTCCCTCTCTAGCAAAAACGATGCGATTTTCATGCTTCGCAAGGATTTCAACATTCTCACCTGCAGCAACAATATGTGGGGCACGAATAAAGACTGCTGGATAATTTTCACCAACACCAGCAATATCTAATTCTGCTTCAAAGCTTTCACGTTGGCGTCCAAATGAGTTTCGTTCCACTTTTACATCCATCGCACCAATATGAGGTTGATCGTAACCAGCAAGTTCCTTCGCCATTAAGATAAGTCCTGCACAAGTTCCGAACATTGGTTTTCCTGATTGCGCAAACTCCTTAAGGCTCCCCATAAAATCGTACTTATCAATTAAGCGGCGCATCGTTGTACTTTCTCCACCAGGCATGATCAATCCATCCACTTCTTCGAGCTGATCTTTTGTTTTGATCACAACTGCTTCTCCACCACTCTCTTCAATGGAGCGTACATGCTCACGTACAGCTCCTTGAAGGCCTAGTACACCTACTTTAACCATTTTATTCACCTTACCATCCACGGTCTTGCATACGAGCTTCTGGAGCTAATGAAGAGATTTCAATCCCCTTCATTGGCGTTCCAAGCTCTTTTGAAAGCTCAGCAATTAATTTGTAGTCTTGGTAATGTGTGGTTGCTTCTACAATTGCACGAGCAAACTTAGCAGGGTTATCAGATTTAAAGATTCCAGATCCTACGAATACTCCATCAGCACCTAGCTCCATCATTAAAGCAGCATCTGCAGGCGTTGCAACGCCACCAGCTGCAAAGTTAACAACCGGTAAACGGCCTAACTCCTTAATTTGAAGAAGAAGCTCAAATGGCGCTCCTAGAAGCTTAGCTTCTGTCATAAGCTCGTCCACATTCATTCCAACAACTTTACGTACTTGTGCATTTACCTGACGCATATGACGAACTGCTTCAACGATGTTTCCTGTACCAGGCTCACCTTTTGTACGTAACATCGATGCACCTTCACCGATACGACGAGCAGCTTCCCCTAGATCACGACATCCACATACAAAAGGAACTGTAAAGTCACTCTTATATAAGTGATATTCTTCATCAGCAGGTGTTAATACTTCGCTCTCATCGATGTAGTCAACACCCATCGCTTCTAAAATACGAGCCTCAACGATATGTCCAATACGTGCTTTAGCCATTACAGGAATAGAAACAGCATTCATTACTTCTTCCATAATACGTGGGTCAGCCATACGAGCTACTCCACCAGCTGCACGAATATCTGAAGGCACTCTTTCAAGCGCCATAACTGCAACAGCACCAGCTTCTTCAGCAATTTTCGCTTGCTCTGCGTTAATAACGTCCATAATGACGCCGCCTTTTTGCATTTCTGCCATACCACGTTTAACTCGATCTGTACCTGTTTTCATACTTGATCCCCTTTCATTATTACCATCTACATTAGATGGGTAAATTATGTCTCCATATGTAGCTACTAAAAAAAGGAAAGCATAACGAATTCAATCGAAATTAATCTTTTTCCCTATTCGTAAATAAACAATAAAAAGAGCTTCCTGTCAAGACAGGAAGCCCTTATTTACGAGGAAATAATCTCTTTATTTAAAATATTCCTTTAACCGCTGAAGAGGCGCTATCCCATAGGTTTCCAAAAAAGCCCCCAACTCCACGCATCATTAAAACAAACCAGTTGGCTTTTTCTACATCTTCTGTAGCGATAACGTCAACCGTAATTTGCTTTTGTCCAGATTCAGTTAGGAAACCTAACCCTTCACCTTCGATGGGCTCAATTGTGAGTGTTCCTACCTTATCCCCTTTTTTTACTGGAGCCGTTAGCTCTCCATCTTCATTCAACTTATCTTCGTCTAATTTTAACACCGTTTTGTATTGATCTTTTTCTCCATTTTTAACGACCATAGAGATGCTTTCCTTTGATTCAATGGATACTTCGTCTTCTTTCCCTTTTGTTACGGGTAACGTCTTTTGTCCTTTTACTTGAAACCCTTTTTCAACGATCTCTTCTTCCGTAAAGTTACCGAAAGCATAATCTAATATTTTTCTCATTTCTGTAAAACGTTCGTCCTTTGTAGCAGCTTTCATTACTACCGCAATCACTCGTTGTCCGTCTTTTTCAGCAGTTGCTGTAAATCCAGCTCCTGCAAAATCAGTTGAGCCTGTCTTTAATCCATCTACACCCGCATATTCGAAAATAAGACCTGGTAGCATCCAGTTAAAATTCTTATATGTTCGACCATCTCTGAATTGAAGTTCGGGCATTTTAGCTGTTTCAATTACCTCAGGATAGTCATTAATTAAGTGGTAAGCAAGCTTAGCTGTTGCTCTAGCTGACATCACATTCTCCTCATCAGCCCCACCAGCTGGGTGATTTCCTAATAAACTGCTGTTATTAAGTCCACTTGAATTTACAAACTTATAATCACCTAATTGTAGTTCTTCAGCCTTTTTATTCATAAGGGTGATGAAATTTGTTTCAGATCCAGCCATTAATTCTGCTAAAGCAACAGTGGCAGCATTCCCAGAATGAATGGCCATTGCTTGATAAAGCTCTTCAACCGTATAATCTTCTCCTTCAGTTAACCCAACATTGGAGAGACCAGGAGCACCAGATAGTTCATGAACATAAGCATTAATTTTCACTTTTTGATCCCATTTAATCTTACCTTCAGCAATTGCTTCTAGCAGCAGGTATTCGGTCATCATTTTTGACATAGATGCGACACCAAGTACAACATCTATATTCTTTGCATAAAGAATCTTTCCAGTATCTGCATCAAGTAGAATTGCTGCTTCCGCTGTAATTCCAAGCGGATCCTCTTCTGCCTTTACGGGTGAAACACTTGTTGCAAACGATAAGGTGAATGCTATGGTCAAGGTCATTACCCAGATTGAAATATTTTTTAAACGATACAATGAACTTACCTCCATCTTTGTCAATTACTCTATGAAAATCATTTCGACATGATTCTTTATTTTTTGCACCTTGTACAGTTTACCATATAAATTACAAAAAAAATAGACAGAGAAAGGTCACTCTGTCTTGTAAAAATACTTGTAATCTCATCGTTCTAAAGTCTCAGGAAATCTTATGAAAGTGAGTAGTTAGGTGCTTCTTTCGTGATTTGAACATCATGTGGATGACTTTCACGAAGACCTGCTCCTGTCATTCGAATAAACTGAGAGTTTTCTCTTAATTCCTGCAAATTTCTTGTTCCACAATAACCCATTCCAGAACGTAATCCACCAATCAATTGATAAATCGTATCTGTTAATGGCCCCTTGTACGGAAGTCGTCCTTCAATGCCCTCTGGAACAAACTTTTTATTGTCTTCTTGGAAATAACGATCCTTCGACCCTTTTTCCATTGCTGCTACTGAACCCATACCACGATACACTTTGAAACGTCTGCCTTGGAAGATTTCTGTTTCTCCTGGACTTTCTGTCACACCAGCTAATAAGCTTCCAAGCATAACAGCATGTCCTCCTGCTGCTAATGCTTTTACAATATCTCCAGAGTATTTAATTCCTCCGTCAGCGATTACTGCTTTCCCATGCTTTCTAGCTTCGGTTGCACAATCGTATACCGCTGTGATTTGTGGTACACCTACACCTGCAACTACCCTTGTTGTACAGATCGAACCTGGTCCAATGCCCACTTTAACGATATCTGCCCCAGCTTCAATTAACTCTCTTGTTGCTTCTGCTGTCGCTACATTACCTGCAATGATAGCTATTTCTGGGAATGCCTCTCTAATGGATCTAACCATGTCAATAACGCCTTTAGAGTGACCATGAGCAGTATCTATAACTAGTACATCTACTTGAGCTCTTACAAGCATCTCAGCGCGTTTCATTGTATCCGTTGTTACACCAACTGCTGCACCAACCAATAAACGGCCTTGCTCATCTTTTGCTGAATTAGGGAACTCGATTACTTTCTCAATATCCTTTATCGTAATTAACCCTTTAAGTACTCCTTCACTGTCAACTAGTGGAAGCTTTTCGATTTTATACTTTTGTAAAATGCTTTCAGCTTCTTCTAATGTTGTTCCCACAGGAGCTGTAACTAAATTTTCTTTTGTCATTACATCCGAAATTTTTATCGAGTAGTCTTGGATGAAGCGTAAATCACGATTTGTTAGAATACCAACTAACTTTTGTTCCTCATCATTATTTACGATTGGAACACCTGAAATTCGGTATTTTCCCATAAGATGTTCGGCATCAAACACTTGTTGGTCTGGAGTCAAAAAGAAAGGATCCGTAATAACTCCACTTTCTGAACGTTTAACCTTATCCACTTGATCGGCTTGCTGTTCAATCGACATATTTTTATGGATAATACCAATTCCACCTTGTCTCGCCATAGCAATAGCCATTTCTGCTTCTGTTACTGTGTCCATACTAGCGCTAATCATTGGAATGTTTAGCTTGATTTTTTCTGTTAAGTGAACTTGTAAGCTCACATCTCTAGGAAGTACTTCTGATTTTGCAGGCACTAACAATACATCGTCGAAGGTTAACCCCTCTTTAACAAACTTATTTTCCCACATAAATATTGCCCCCCTACTCGAAAATATTATTAGTAGGTTATCAATTGGTTAAAATACTGTCAAGAACTGTTCAATATGTTTGATTTTTCAATTAATTTGGAGGTTAGTAATTTGATTTTCCCTTATGCTGATTTGAACTCATTTTCTCTCTTTTTTTCAGCAGATTCGACACAGCATTATTTAAAAAAATGTTACCAAGCTTTAGAGCTTTCAGATGCTGAACAAAAAAGTTATGAAAACTGCTACCCTTTTATTTATTATCTTGAGCATGGACAGGTATATTATGAGCAGGCCAGAAATTCACCACTTATCATCCAGCCTATTCTTATCTTCTATGGTCTCGTACATTTATTAAAGGCATGTATATTAACAGTAGACCCAAATTATCCTGAAACAACTTCTGTACTTGCCCATGGAGTTTCAACTAGGAAGAGAAAAAAGCAACAATATCATTTTTTTCAAGATGAAGTAAAGTTTCAAAAGACAGGATTGTTTCCTCATATCGGAGAGCGATTGTTTCACATGAAACAATTGGAAGGGGAAAAAACAACAATGAATGATCTCTTAATGCAAATACCAGAACTCACTAGTCTTTTTGAAGAGCTCGTAGGAAAGAGAACCTTCTTACCTGTTGAGAATAAAGGGATAGACATTCACATCCCAGAGGCAGCTCTTGATATCTTTCATATGACTAGTGATCGATTCACAGAGTTTTTTCAAACAAAAACGAATGGTGATTTCTTATGTAGTGATAGTTTGAATGAGAGCCTTTGTTTTCACTTAACTGGAAAAAAGCTATCATCCTTTTCTATATTAAAATACAATCTGCTGGAAAATCATTTCTCCCTTTCATTAACAAAAGGAGATTTACTTCAATACAATGAATTACTTATTCATTATTTATTGCTGTACAACCTAAGTATGATTGCCCGCTACGAAACTGAGTGGTGGAGTGAACTAGTAAAGACTATGCCGAATAAAGACTTCCCTTTCATCCAATCATTCTTACAAGTCAGCCTAGACAAAGGTCCTTTTCTTGTTTATCAATATTTAATGATGAAGAAATAACATGATATAAATATAACAAAAAAGCACCTATTCAGGTGCTTTTTTCCTTTGCCTAGCGACGTCCTACTCTCACAGAGGGAAACCCTCAACTACCA
>WTKE01000075.1 GCA_011524525.1 Bacillus sp. (in: firmicutes)
ATAGTAGGGAGTTTTTTTCATGAATATATATCCTGTTTTTGGAAAAAGTATCCTTAATATGGTGATCATGGAAGGAGTAATACAATGCCAGCAATTCTATCAGTAGGTGAAGCACCTCCGGAATACGAAATAACACAAACTGAAGCGATGAATTTTTCTCGAAAGCTTTTTACAGATGCTTTTCACGATATTGAAAGATTGCTTAAGGCATTCCAACACGGACAAATTATCAAACGACATTTTGCTAGGAGTATTGAATGGTTTTCCAAAGAAAGGTCGTTTAAAGAAAAAAATGACGCATATATAGAATCAGCTATTCAGTTAGGTACAAAAGCAATACAGAATTGCTTGCAAAATAAGGATTATCTGAAGAAACCGATCAATTATGAAGACATAGATGCTATTTTTACCATATCAAGTACAGGTTTAGCAACTCCCACTATAGAAGCAAGGATAATGAATATCCTTCCTTTTTCGGTACATACAAAAAGAATTCCTATTTGGGGTCTTGGCTGTGCGGGGGGAGCTTCTGGATTATCAAGAGCATACGAATACTGCCTCGCTTTTCCAACTGCCAAAGTACTTGTACTTACAATTGAATTATGCAGTTTAACATTTCAGAAAAACGATCTGTCCAAAAGTAATTTAATTGGGTCTTCCCTTTTTGCCGATGGAGTGGCATGTGCTCTTGTAGTAGGGGATCGAGTAGAAAAGGAAAGCATCAGTCACTTAACCGCCTATCCAACTATATTAGCTACAAGGTCAACTACCATGAAGGACTCGCTTGATGTGATGGGGTGGGAAGTGAAAGAGAATGGACTTTATGTTGTTTTCTCTAAGGATATTCCTTCCATTATTGAAAAATGGTTAAAGCCAAATGTAAATAGTTTTCTTTTTGAGTATGACTGTAAACTTGAAGAGCTACAGCACTTTATTGCACATCCAGGAGGAAAGAAAGTTCTTGACGCCTATTTAAAATCATTGCAGTTGCCAGCAGAAATGTTAGAGATATCTGCAAATGTTTTAAAGAATTACGGGAATATGTCATCAGCAACCATTTTATATGTTTTGAATCGGACCATGAAAGTGGCAAAAAACCATGATATGGGGCTTGCAACGGCTTTAGGACCTGGTTTTAGTTCAGAATTACTTCTCTTACAATGGAGGGAAACATAATGTTTTTGTTATTTCTGGCATTTGTGATTTTTCAACGAGTGTGTGAATTAGCCATTGCTAAAAGAAATGAGAAATGGATGAAAGAGCAGGGGGGAGTAGAGTTTGGCAAAACACATTACATTTTTATTGTGATTGTCCATGTATTATTTTTTATATCACTTTGTCTCGAGGTGTTAGTACAAGAGAAAGAAATCTCCCCATATTGGCCACCACTTATTAGCTTGTTTTTGCTCACGCAAATAGGAAGAATTTGGGCGCTTTCGTCTCTAGGAAAGTATTGGAACACGAAAATAATTGTTGTACCACAAGCTGCTGTTATTAAAAAAGGGCCTTATAAGTTTCTAAAGCACCCAAACTACTTAATCGTGACCCTAGAATTTCTTGTGATCCCGCTTCTTTTTCAAGCATACGGAACACTTATTGCCTTTTCACTCCTAAACGCACTTATATTAGTGATTCGAATTCCTGCGGAGGAAAGGGCTCTTTGTAACCATACAAAATACAATGAGGTATTCCATAAAACTAGCAGATTTCTACCGTTGCCGTTTATGAAAAAAATGTGAATGATCAGAAAGTTTATTGATAGTGATTATCATTCGTGGTATAGTGTTCATATGAAAATAATTATCACTCTCAATAAAGAGGAAGGTGTTTGTAAATGGTAACGATTTTTATCGGCGGAACAGTTGTCGTTTATGGATTGTTAATGAAGCATGTGTTAAAGAATGTAAGCAAACCGCAAGCGATTCAATTAAATAAATAATAAAAATCAGGTGATTGAAAACCTGATTTTTTTTTTATTTGGGAAATGAGTGAAAAATCAGTTAAAATAAAGAGGAAAAAGTTCAAACAAGGGGTAGAACGATGTCAAATACAATCTTTCAACATGATACACAGATTACACTATCACGTATTTCCAATCTACATACATATTTTCTTTCAAGGGGAAACGAAGAAACGGCCCAAAAAGCAAAACAATTAGCTATTAAACTTCAAGAGAGAGAATATGCTATTGCATTTTGTGGTCATTTTTCAGCGGGAAAATCAACCATGATCAATACATTAGTTGGTGAAAATATTCTTCCTTCCAGCCCTATTCCAACGAGTGCAAATTTAGTTAAAGTGAAAGCAGGGGAGGACTATGCCAAGGTCTATTTCAACGAAGGAAGACCACTTTACTACAAGGCTCCATACGACTATAGTATGGTCAAAACGTACTGCAAAAATGGAGACGAAATAACGTCCATTGAGATTAGCAAGAGTAACACGAAGCTAACATCTGGGACCGCAATATTAGATACTCCAGGGATTGATTCAACAGATGATGCTCATCGAATCGCTACAGAGTCTGCTTTGCACCTAGCGGATCTTGTGTTTTATTGCATGGATTATAACCATGTCCAATCAGAGGTTAACTTCATGTTTACAAAGGAATTAACCGAGGAAGGAAAGGAAGTTTTCCTAGTTGTTAATCAAATTGATAAGCATCGTGAGGAAGAACTGAGTTTTCTTCAGTTTCAACAAAGTGTAAAAGAATCCTTTGCCTCATGGGGAGTGAAACCCGGTCGTATATTTTATACGACGCTAAAGGAACCCAACCATCCACACAATGAGTTAAAAGATCTACAATCATTTATTGCTGAAAAAGTTCGTATGAAGGATCAGCTGTTAGAACTCTCAGTTTCAAATTCACTCAAAAAACTTATTCAAGAACAAATTGTATTCGAATTCAATCAAAATAAAGATATTATTGCAAAACTTGAACAAAAATTAAGCGTCCTACCTGAAGATGAACGGAATAGCTTACAAGTTAAGATAGTTGAGTTACAACAGCAGTTAGACTTACAAACAGAAGTTCTAAGCGAACAAAAGAGAAAGTTAGAGCTTGTTATTAATGATAAATTAAAAAATGCCTATTTGATGCCCTTTCAAACGAGAGAACTTGCAGAAAAATTTCTTGAGTCAAGACAGCGAGAGTTTAAAGTAGGATTATTGTTTTCTAAGAATAAGACAGAGCAAGAACGCCAAGCGAGATTAATGGCGTTTTCTACTGACATGCAGGAGAAGGTAAAATCGCAACTTGAATGGCACTTGAAAGATGCGATTACTCGCTTTATAAAGCAAGAAGACATTAATAGTGCTGATTTACTAACGAAAATCCAGGAATATTCTATACCCTTTACTTCAGACCTTCTGTTAAAAGCGGAAAAGAAGGATGCACGATTATCTGGAGAGTACGTTTTAAACTATACAAATGATGTAGCGGAAAGCTTAAAAAACCTTGCTAGAAAAGAACTCGAGCCATTTATGGAAGATTTCCTGAAAACTCAAAGTGCTAAGATTAGTAATCAGACTTCAAATTGGGAAGAAGAGTTAAAAGTCATAAAAGATTTTTATCTTACATGGTCAGAGTTAAAAAACCTAACAGATAGCCAACAAAAGTCCAAAGATACAATGGAACAAATGGTTACTGACAACATTAAGAGTAATGAAATAAGAGATCATGAGTTAGAAAAGCTTCTTACTGTGAATGAAGAATTTGAGATCATGACTTCTACAGTAAATGATGGAGATGTAGCTATAGTTTCAACTAAAAAGGTAGAGATGGCAATAGAAACAGCTTCAGAAGAGATACGTACACAGGCTGGACTTCAGGAAAGAGATGTAGTAAAAAAGCTGAAGACAGCAGCGACCTTGTTACACGATGTACCGGGATTTAAAACGACTTCAGAGGAACTGACATTAACATCTGATAGATTGGCTCATAGAGGATTTACAATTGCTCTTTTTGGTGCTTTTAGTGCAGGCAAATCCTCCTTTGCAAACGCATTAATAGGTCAGAAGCTTTTACCAGTTTCTCCTAATCCAACAACAGCAGCAATAAATAAAATCATGCCTGTTACAGAAGAAAATAAGCATGGTTTAGTGAAAGTGAGATTTAAAAGTGCAAAGAATTTACTTGAGGAAGTAAACAGGTCCTTACATTTGTTCGAGCTTTCGGCGGAGTCATTAGACCATGCGGTTGATGTGATCCAATCAATAGATTCTAATGCCTCGTTGTTAGATGTCCAAGGAAAGGTTCATTATTCTTTTTTAACGGCATTTTTACGGGGATACGAGTTTGCAAAAAATCACTTCGGTGATACACTTCAAACACAGATAGAAGAATTTGCTGATTATGTTGCAAAGGAAGAAAAATCGTGTTTTGTAGAAAGTATTGAGTTGTATTATGATTGTGAACTAACTCGTCATGGAATCACGCTGGTTGATACACCAGGAGCGGATTCTATTAATGCGCGTCATACAGGTGTTGCTTTTGACTATATTAAAAACTCAGATGCGATACTGTTTGTGACCTATTATAATCATGCCTTTTCAAAAGCTGATCGAGAGTTTTTAATACAGCTTGGTCGAGTGAAGGACACCTTTTCGATGGATAAGATGTTCTTTCTTGTAAATGCCATTGACTTGGCGCGTGATGAAGAAGAGGTCCAAGAAGTTCTTGGTTACGTAACTGAGCAACTAATTCAATATGGAATTCGTATGCCTCATGTGTATCCAGTTTCAAGCATGTTAGGTTTAAAAGAAAAATTAGAATCGAAACAAGAAGGCTCTCGTTTAGCGCAATTTGAAGAAAGATTTTATTCGTTTATTGAAAACGATCTAACTGAGATTGCCCTAACCTCTGCTATGTCAGAACTAAACCGAGTGAATCATGTACTAAAAGCCTTTATCCATAATGCCAAGCAGAATCGAGAAAAGAAGGAATCATACTTACTAACTCTGCAGGAACAAGAGGAAGCTATTGGAAATCTGCTTCTTAGAGACGATCAAGAAAAAAATAGTCAAAAAAGATTAAATTTAGAAACAGATGAATTAGCCTTTTATATTAAGCAAAGAGTATTTTATCGATTTAATGATTTCTTTAAAGAGGCGTTTAATCCTTCTCTATTAAAGGATGATGGAAGAAGCATGAAACAGGCGTTACAAAGAGGACTTGAAGAATTTTTAACGAGTATTGGATATGATTTTGCTCAAGAATTTAGAGCAACTTCACTAAGAATTGAGTCATTCATAGAAAAGTTGCTGTTAGAAGTTGAACAGCTTATCGAAAGCTCGATTGCAGATATTAATACAGATATATCCTTTCATTCGTATGAGAAACGTGCCTGGAAGAGTATAGAGTTTAATAATGCCTTCGAGAATTTAGAGGCTCAATTATTTAAAAAAGCAATGAGCTATTTTAAAAATCCAAAATCGTTTTTTGAACGGAATGAAAAACGACTTATGATGGATGAGCTAGAAGCCATATTATCTCCACTAGCGAACAGTTATGTGGAGGAAGGAAGTCAACGGTTAAAGGAGCATTATCAAAAAGTGATGAATTCTGAGATCCGTTATTTGAAAGAACAAATTAATAGAGAGTGCCTTGACTATTATGAAGGGTTACGGGCTGCACTTAATGATGAAACCTCTATTAATATGTTAGAGGAAACAGAAATTAAGCTAGAGGAACTAATAAGTAAATAGATACTGTAATAAATCCTGTCTCTTATACACATC
>WTKE01000023.1 GCA_011524525.1 Bacillus sp. (in: firmicutes)
CCTTAAACCTTTCTGATTGTATATTTGTATCTCATATTGGTATATTGAATATATAATAATGAAATAATGGAGGGAACTTTTCGTGAATATGGATTTTAATTTATTTATGAATGATGTGGTTCGACAAGCGCGACAAGAAATTGTTGCTGCTGGATATACGGAATTAAAGACTTCAGAAGATGTGGAAGCTGCGCTATCTAAGTCAGGTACAACACTTGTAATGGTCAACTCAGTATGTGGCTGTGCAGGTGGGATTGCTCGTCCGGCAGCGATGTATTCTGTCCACTACGATAAAAAGCCTGATCAATTAGTAACGGTTTTTGCTGGTCAAGATAAAGAAGCAACAGCAACAGCACGTTCTTATTTTACTGACTATCCACCATCTTCTCCTTCTTTTGCTTTATTAAAAGACGGAAAAATCTTAACAATGGTTGAACGCCATGAAATTGAAGGGCATGAACCAATGGCAGTTGTACAAAAGTTACAAGAAGCATTCGATAAATATTGTGAAGAAGTGTAACCTCAGGTCTCTGAGGTTTTTCTTTTGAATCTTCATCGGTTAACAGTTGAATTGAAAGCGTCATCAAGGGTAAGGTAATTAATGGGAAATTATTATATAGGAGTAAAAGATAAAATGGAATTTAAAATTGGTTACCGAACGGTTAAGACCGCATTGGGAGCAGCAGCTTCCATTATGATTGCTCAGGCTTTGGGTCTTTCAAGTTTTACATCTGCGGGAATCCTTACCATCCTTTGTATTCAAGTAACAAAGAAGAAAAGTGTACGTGCTTCTTGGGAACGGTTTTTAGCTTGCATGGTTGCAATGGTTTTTTCAATCATTATTTTTGAAGGTATTGCTTTCCATCCTGTCATGATTGGACTTTTATTATTATTATTCATTCCTACAGCTGTAATGGTAGGAGCAAGCGATGGGATTGTGTCAAGTACGGTTATTATTCTGCATTTGTACTCAGCTGGACATATTACAAAGAGTTTATTATTGAATGAATTGGGCTTAATTATTATTGGAATTGGTGTGGCCTTAATTATGAACTTGTATATGCCAAGTTTAGAAAATAAGCTGATTGATTATCAAAGGGAAATTGAGGAGAACTTCAAAGCCATCTTTGACGAAATTATCTTATATTTAAAGAATAATAAAACGGATTGGGATGGTCATGAAATCCCTGAAACAGCGACACTTATTGATGAGGCCAAGACTCTAGCTTTTCGTGATGTTGAAAACCATTTCCTCCGAAACGAGAACTTATATTATCACTATTTTAAGATGAGAGAGAAGCAATTTGAAATTATTGAAAGAGTGTTGCCTCTTGTAAGTTCCATTTCTCTTACCGTCGAACAGGGAGAGATGATTGCGGAATTCATCGAAGATCTCTCAAATAATATTCACCCGGGGAACACAGCGGATATTTATATCGAAAAATTAGAGAGAATGAGAGTGGAATTTCAAAAAATGGAGCTTCCTAGAACACGTGAGGAATTTGAGACACGGGCGGCTCTTTTGCACTTCACAAAGGAAATGGAGCAATATTTAACGATTAAAAAGGACTTTGTTGGAATGAAAAAACCTAAAGCGAATAAAAGGAAGAAGATGCTACAAACTACTAAGGAGAAATAATACGGAAGGTGAACATATGGTATCCTTTCTTTTAGCCTTACTATTAGCATTTACTTCAAATCCTATTTGGCCATTAGGAGAAAATCCTCTTCCGGGAGATCCTTTTTTAATTGTCAATAAAGCTACAAATGAAGTAGCTTTAATTAATGAGAATCGAGTTCAGACAGTGGTAAAAGCTGCAACAGGCAAAACGGAAGAGTTAACGCCTGAAGGATTATTCACGATAACGGTTAAGGCAATAAATCCATACTATCGAAAAAACAATATTAATGGAGGTGATCCAGATAATCCATTAGGTACAAGATGGATCGGGTTTGATGCTAATGAAACCGATGGAAGAATCTATGGTCTTCATGGAACTAACACTCCTAGCTCCATCGGTAAGTATGTGTCGCAGGGATGTGTCAGACTTCAAAATGAAGCCATCGAATCACTCTATGATTTCATTCCAATAGGCACAAAGGTTTTAATCACAACAACAAATGAAAACTATGCAGAAATAGCAAAAAAATACGGTGCGATTTCAAAATAAAAAGTCACTTAAGGCCAACCCTTAAGTGACTTTTTACTTTTTATAAAAATGCAACAACTCCAGCAAGTATGGTAGATGCTAGCATCGCAAATAGCATGACATAAACAACAATTTTTTGTGTTTTCTTATTTCCCATTTTCTATCTCCTCTCAGGCGTAAACATTTCTACGTTTATTTTACTAGGAAAAGATAAATTGAACAACCGCTCAGGGCTTGGAAGGGATTTTTGTCCAAAAAGCGAATATGTATAATTATATTACTTTTAGGGAGATGGAAAAAGTGATAAATAATGTCGATCACATTGGGATCGCTGTAAAATCAATTGATGCAAGCTTGCCTTTTTATACAGAGACTCTTGGATTAAAGCTCGTCGGAATTGAAGAAGTCCCATCAGAACAAGTAAAAGTAGCCTTTATAGATACGGGGAACGTCATGTTAGAGTTATTAGAATCGACAAGTTTTGAAAGCGCTATCTATAGATTTGTCGAAAAGCGCGGAGAAGGAATTCACCACATAGCTCTAGGGGTAAATTCAATAGAATCTAGAATTCAGCAATTAAAAGAAAAGGGTGTACAAATGATTCATGACAACCCAAAAGAAGGAGCACATCATGCAAGAGTTGCCTTTATGCATCCAAAATCAACTCATCATGTACTTTTAGAATTGTGTCAAAGAGATGGGGGGAGTCAAAAATGATCGACATCTATGAGAAAATTAATGATTTATATGACCGAAAAAGAGAAGTAGAGTTAGGTGGGGGAGATCAAAAAATTGAAAAGCAGCATGAAAAAGGTAAGCTGACAGCAAGGGAGAGAATCGAGCTTCTTGTTGATAAGGGGACCTTTATTGAGCTGAACCCTTTTATTGAACATAGATGCAAGGATTTTGGTTTGGAAAATCAAAAGGGGCCAGGCGACGGTGTTGTTACTGGGTATGGAAAGGTAAATGGTCGTCCCATCTACTTGTTCTCTCAAGATTTTACGGTTTTTGGTGGAGCTTTAGGGGAGATGCATGCGAATAAAATAACGAACGTAATGGATTTGGCTGCGAAAAATGGTGCACCCTTTATCGGGCTGAATGATTCGGGTGGAGCGAGAATTCAAGAAGGAGTCGTATCACTCGATGGCTACGGAAAGATTTTTTATCGAAATTCTATCTACTCGGGAGTCATTCCGCAAATCTCTGTGATTATGGGACCGTGTGCAGGTGGAGCGGTGTATTCTCCAGCCATTACTGATTTTGTGTTTATGGTTGATCAAACAAGTCAAATGTTTATAACCGGACCTAAGGTAATTGAAACGGTTACAGGTGAGAAAATAAGTCCCGAGGATTTAGGGGGGGCAAAGGTACATAACTCTATCAGTGGAAATGCGCATTTCCGTGCATCATCGGAGGAAGAAGTACTTGCGGAGGTCCGACAGTTACTAAGCTATCTTCCACAAAATAATGAAGAAAAAGCACCGATTAGTAAGTACGAAGATAATTGGGATTACCGTCCTGATTTAACCGATGTAGTACCATTTGACGCAGTCCGTCCGTACGACGTAAGAAAGGTAATCGAGCAAGTTGTAGATGAAGATTCATTCATGGAAGTTCAAAAGGATTTCGCCAAAAATATCGTCATCGGCTATGCTCGAGTGAAGGGTGAAGTCGTTGGGTTAGTATGTAACCAACCAAAGTTTATGGCCGGTGGGTTGGACATAGATTCGTCTGATAAAGCAGCCAGATTTATTCGTTTCTGTGATTCATTTAATATACCTATTATTACATTTGAGGATGTAACAGGCTTTTTTCCTGGTGTTAAGCAGGAACATGGTGGAATCATCCGACACGGAGCGAAAATATTGTATGCCTATTCAGAAGCAACGGTTCCCAAATTAACGATTATACTACGAAAAGCTTATGGAGGAGCCTATGTGGCATTAAATTCGAAGTCTATCGGTGCTGATCTTGTATTTGCTTGGCCCAATGCTGAAATAGCAGTGATGGGACCGCAGGGGGCTGCGAATATTATTTTTGCCAGAGAAATAAACCAAAGTGAAGATCCAGAGGCAACAAGAGCACAAAAAATTGAGGAATATCGTGAAAAATTTGCTAATCCATATGTGGCCGCAAGTATGGGGATGGTAGATGACGTCATTGATCCGCGTGAAACAAGAATTAAAATTATCCAATCTTTAGAGATGCTTCGTAATAAAAAGGATACTCGTCCTAATAAAAAGCATGGAAATATTCCCCTTTAAATCCATTCATTTGCTGATTATGATAGGAAAAAGTTATACTACAAGAGTGAGTGAATGATTGATGGAGGGTATAGGATGATTAATGAAGAAAGATTGTTAAAGGAATTTCTAGAGCTCGTTCAAGTGGACTCAGAGACGAAGAATGAAGCAGAAATTGCAAAGGTATTAAAACAGAAGTTTTTAGAGCTAGGTGTTGAAGTATTTGAAGACGATACAACAGCATCGACTGGACACGGAGCAGGAAACTTAATTTGTACACTTAAAGGCTCTAAGCAGCAGGTGGACACCATCTACTTCACATCCCATATGGATACGGTTGTGCCTGGTAAAGGCATTAAACCAAGCATCAAGGATGGTTATGTAGTAACGGATGGTACAACTATTCTCGGAGCGGATGACAAAGCGGGACTTGCCGTTATGCTCGAAGTGGTTCGTGTGTTAAAGGAACAATCCATTTCGCACGGAACGATTCAATTTATCATTACTGTTGGAGAAGAATCTGGATTAGTTGGTGCCAAATCATTAGACCCATCCTTACTTGTAGCAAAATACGGCTATGCTCTAGATAGTGATGGTAAAGTAGGTAATATTATTGTTGCTGCACCTACGCAGGCAAAAGTAAAGGCAACAATCTTTGGAAAGACCGCACATGCGGGCGTGGCACCTGAAAAAGGCGTATCGGCGATCACGATTGCAGCAAAAGCCATTTCAAGAATGCCTCTTGGTCGCATAGATGAGGAAACAACTGCAAATATCGGTCGTTTTGAAGGCGGAACGCAAACCAATATCGTTTGTGACCACGTTGACATCTTAGCTGAGGCACGCTCTTTGGTAAATGAGAAAATGGAAGAGCAAGTGCAAAAAATGAAAGCTGCATTTGAAGACGTGGCCATAGAAATGGGTGGCAGAGCAGAGGTTGATGTTCAAGTAATGTACCCTGGTTTTAAATTTGGAGAAGGAGACCATGTGGTTGAAGTAGCGAGAAAAGCGGCTGCCAAAATTGGTCGATCCTCTGAGCTGTTAAGAAGCGGTGGGGGCAGTGATGCGAATGTAATAGCTGGATTTGGAATTCCTACCGTTAACTTGGCAGTAGGTTATGAAGAAATTCACACAACGAATGAAAGAATGCCAATTGAAGAACTCAATAAGTTGGCAGAGTATGTGATAGCTATCATTGAGGAAGTTTCTGCCTAATAGATAAAGAGTGAGGAGGGATTAAACTGGCACCTATGTCAAGGACACTATAAAAAAAGAGACTAAACAGCTAA
>WTKE01000030.1 GCA_011524525.1 Bacillus sp. (in: firmicutes)
TGATTATATGTTCATATATACATTATGCGATAAGTTTATAAATGTATCAATAATAATCTTATCAATTTTTCAATAACGAAAAATAGAGAAGTATGCACAGCATAGCTTCTCTATTTGGCAGCAGACAACACTCCACATGTTAGAATTGTATGGGGCAACACATGGGATGTCGGTGGGTTAATACAGTGTCTTTACCCGCTTCTATATAGAGAGAACTATACCTTCTTCTTATTATCAACATGCTCTCTCTATACGAGTTTGATTGTACGTTGGTGAAACTCAGGTTTTATTTCATAAAAGCCCCCGTTTTTGTTCAATAAATGTAGGCATCTGCGACGAGCTGATAAATAAGCGGAGAAATTTCCCCTATCTTCAAAAAATCTTTATAAATAGCTCAAATAGACGGAGAAATTCCGACTATCGACTCCACAAAACAGGAAAATGGACAATTTTTCTTCCCTTAATCGGAAATTCTCCGCTTATTTAGCCCCATTCGAGCGATATTCTGCTGTCTAACCGGAGAATCTCCGGTTATTTTAGTCCTGCTGTTTACCCGATTAACGTGACGTTGCCTAGATTATTTATTAGAGCAAACAATTAAATATATGTTTAATTGGAAAATATCCGATTACCCCTCGAAGTGTATCCAAGATTAAATCATCCACATCATGATTGTATATTTTTCACATATTTGTTTATCGCTAAGAGAATAATAAACACCAAATTATATTGATAATCGGAGGATGTACCTTGAATACAAACAACACAATTCGGTTAACCGCTCCTGAAATTGCGAGTCTATGGACTCTATACATTTTTGATACCATGTCCATTTGTTTTTTTCGTTATGCACTTGAACATATCGAAGATCAAGAAATCAAATCGATCTACCAAACTTCCCTTAAAATATCCAAAAAACATATACAAGAAATTACAATATTTTTACTTAAAGAAAATCACCCTATTCCACTTGGGTTTACAGAAAAAGACGACGTAAACATTTACTCACCACGTCTTTTTCAAGACCCCTTCTATTTAAACTATTTATATATCATGACTTTGCAAGGAATCACTGGGTATGCTTTAGCTGTTGGTAATTCGATTCGTGCTGACCTACGAGAATATTACATAACTTGTATGAATGAAACGATGGAGCTTTTTGATCAATCTATTAATTTAATGCTTTCAAAAGGACTTTTTACACGCCCTCCTATTATTACACCCCGTGAATCGATTGAATTTGTAAAGCACCAAAGTTTTTTAACTGGATGGTTCGGAGATCGTCGTCCGTTGAATGCGATCGAAATTGGAGATATTTCTTTCAATATGTTAAAAATGCATTTACATGCTGCTTTAAAAGTGGGGTTCATCCAAGTAGCTCAATCAAAAGAGGTTCGACAACATTTCCAGAGGGGACTTGACATTGCCAATAAACACATAAAATTATTTGAATCGGTATTTGAGGAAGATCTTTTAAATTCACCCATTTCCTGGCAATCAATGATTACGAACTCTACTTCTAAAACCTTTTCAGATAAATATATGATGTACCAAATTCAATTGTCTGCACAAATTAGCCTTTCATATTACGGTTCTGCTTTGAGTGTCAATGCAAGAAGAGATCTAGGGGCTAAATATTTACGACTCATGTTAGAACTTTTACACTTCGCCGATGACGGGGCCAAAATAATGATAAAAAATGGGTGGTTAGAGCAACCTCCTTTAGCAAGTGACCGAGAAACCCTTAAAAGGGACAATACATAATCAAGAAACTCGAAGCTAGGAGAAATACCTAGCTTTTTAAATGATTTAAATATAACCCTATTACCTGTCATTTCATTCTCTTGGCATAGTAGTTTAATCGCTAGGTTGAGTTTCCCCCTCCCAAATTTATCCCTTTTCTTTTCGCATTCTATATGCCAGTTTTTCTTTTCTCTGCCAGTAACTCTCTCTCGTTTTCAGCAAGCGCTGATAAAATGGTGATGAAAAACAGTCACGCACCACTAAAAGCATCCCTAATAAGGAATGTCCTATTTTATACAACCTATTTACAAAAATCAATCTGGTTTGAGCTTCTATTTTAAAATAGTAAAATAAGCGGAGGATTTCCGGTTAGATACAGAATGGTGCTCGTTTTGTGGCATATAAGGGAAGATTTTCCGGTTATACAAAGCAAAATCCTCCATTTTCACGAATTTCAAGCTAATAGTCGGAATTTCTCCGTCTATTAGAACTGTTTTTCATTTTATTTACTACTTAAGCGTATTTTTTCCGTCTATTATCAGATAGGGTGCATTACCTGATCTTCCAACCAATAAGAGCTTACCTTCTTATTCTTAGATGCAAGAATCAACATTTTTTTAGGAAATAAATTAACAAATAAAAGGAGCCTTTTATTAGGCTCCTTCTACATTTTAAACGCTCTTCGTAACCACCTCACATATGTGGTGGTCGGAAACATAGTCGTTTTGAATTATCCATTGATTCTCTATCCTCTATATCTAATAGCTAACCCTTTCAAGAAATTTCGAGCATATCTGTCTCCACAGAACTTATAGTTTTTATGACCGACTTTTCTTAATAAGGCACTTAATTCTCCTTTGGTAATACGAACTCCTGCATCTTCTAGTATTTGAAGCATATCCTCACTTGTTAATGACAAAGCGATTTTTACCTTTTTTAAAAGGAGATTATTCGAGCTTTCCTTTAGGGATGGCGCCTGTCTTTCTGGCTGACCTGGCTTTGGCTCTTGCATTCCTCTATTAAAAATAATAAAGCCGTTTAAAAAGGCCTCGAACATTTGATCATCACAGATGATCGCATCCTCATTCTCCTCTTCTTCTTCATTTATTTTCGTAAGGATCTTTAATACCTCATCTTTGGTTACCTCTACTCCACCAAGTTTAAAGATCTTTACCATGTCCACATTTTTTATATCTAATGCGTATCTTAATCTGATTAATAGGTCGTTATTATTCATTGACTTATCCCCCTGAAGATGGTTTACCTTACCTACTATAGCACTTGTCACAATAAAAATTAAATGGCCCCTGAAAATAAGGAGCCATTTGTCTGCTTTTAGACTTATTAGACTGTGGATAACTTATTTTTTTGGATATTTTCACGATTTTATCTCGATTTAATATTCATTGTGAATAAAATTGTGGATATTGTCTGACTTATCCAAAAAAACTGTCACTTATCCCTTTAAAATTAAACTAGTAACACTTTCAATATGACTGGTTTGTGGGAACATATCCACAGGCTGAATATAACCAACCTTATATTTAGAAACCAATACGGAAATATCCTTTGCAAGTGTGGATGGATTACATGAAACATACACAATTTTCTTTGGCTTTACTTTTAAAATTGTGTTTAATAACTGTTGATCCAAGCCTGTTCTTGGTGGATCCACTACAAGCACATCCGGTTTCCATCCTTCTTTCGCCCATTTTGGTAGGACTTGCTCTGCTTTACCGACAACATAAGTAGCGTGACTGATTCCATGTCTCTCGGCATTTTTTTCTGCATCTTCAATCGAATCCGCAATCACATCCATTCCACGGATTTCGTCTGCTCCATCTGCTAGCCATAGACCAATCGTTCCTACTCCACAGTAGGCATCCACAACTTTTTCCACACCTGTTAGTCCTGCTGCTTCCTTTACCTCATTGTAAAGGTTCACGGTTTGCTCTGGATTTAGCTGGAAGAACGTTCTTGCGGATAACTCAAATTCGAGTTCTCCTAGAGTTTCTTGGATGAATTCTCTTCCCTCTAATAGTCTTGTTTCATCACCAAAGATCAGAGATGTTTTTTGACCGTTTACGTTTTGCACAATGGATGTTACTTCTGGCAGAGCTTGCTTGATGCGAGCAACGATTTCGTCCTTGTGAGGAAGCTCACGTTGGCTTGTTATTAATACGATTTGTAGTTCCTCTGTTTTCACACCAATTCGAGCAACGATGGTACGTACGATACCTTTGCGAGTTTTCTCATTATATACAGATACTTTAAGGTCTTGTAAAATCTTTTTCACAGTTGATGTTGCCTTGTTTGTTGCGGAATGCTGAACGGCACAGTGTTGAATATCAACGAGCTTGTGTGAGTTGATACCATATAATCCGGCTAGTAACTTTCCGTCCCGTTGCCCCACCTGAAACTGACTTTTGTTTCGATAGTTCCATGGGTTTTCCATGCCAAGTGTGTCACGGATATCTAACTTTTCAACGTTTAACTTTGTATGACGCTCAAGCGATTGCTTCACGATGTCCTTTTTTTCCACAAGCTGTTGACGATAGTCAAGATGCTGAAGCTGACAGCCTCCACACTCCTCGTACACAGGACATGGTGGTGCGACGCGGTGTTCTGATTTTTTTCGAATTTTTTTGATGCGAGCTTCAGCGAATTTCGGTTGAATTTTTGTTGCTTCTACCACTACTTCTTCACCTGGCAGTGCACCTGGTACGAATACGACTTGCTTTTTAAAGTAGCCTACGCCTTCCCCGTTGATTCCAAGTCGCTTTATTGTCAGTGGAAAGGTTTGTTTTTCAGTTATTCTTACGGATTGCTCCTGTTTCATTGTGTTCACTCCATCTATTATTCGATACTTCTCCATAAGTAGAGAGAAGCGTAGCTTGCATATGGCTCCCAGCTTGGCTTGTAGCCTTCCATTTCTTCCTTCGTTGGCTTTCGGTCCATATTGTATAGCTTTTTAAGCGCATTTTGTAACCCGATGTCTGCAACCGGGAACAGGTTTGGTCGACCTAAACCAAACATAAGGAAGTTTTGTACGGTCCATGGACCAATTCCCTTTAATTTGACGAGCTCTTCCATAATCTCATCATCTGACTTATCGTGCAACTTATGAAGATCCAATTTCCCCTCAACCATCGCTTGAGCCACACCAATCGCATACTCCGCTTTACGGCCGCTGAATTGAAGCTCACGTAGCTCTTCAATTTTAGTGTTAGCCAATGTTTCTGGGTCTGGGTAAAAGTAAGCACTGTCTACTTCAGAGCCAAAGGTTGTGACAAATCGCTGAGTTAATGTGTGGGCAAACTTCAGGTTCAGTTGTTGATGAACAATGCATTTTAATAAGCAGTTATAAGGATCAAAGTCTAATACCAGAGGTGTTCCCACATGCTCTTTAAAAATCGGGGCTAAATCTGTTTGTCGAAAATGGTTGTGAATGTCATCTAAAGGTTGATCCCATTGGAAGATTTCCCGTAAACGAGCGATAACTGCCTCATTTGTCTTACTACTTCTACTCAATTCGAATGAGGGCTCTTCAGTTGTTCCCGTTGCTGTTACTTTTACAACCTGCTTGTCACCGTTGACGATAAGGGGAACTTTCACCGAGCGTTCCTGTCGATCTATTTGATTTAATGGATCTAATGCAAGTCTGTTTAGTACTTGATCAAAGTTATAAGGCCCTTTTATACTTATTTTCTCCATAGTTTGTCCCGTTCCCTTAGTTTTTTCTGTAAGTATAGCATTTTTATATGTAATATTGAAAAAACACAAGTGGAACCATGTCAAAAATAAAAAGAGTAGTCACATGACTACTCTCTTTATAGGCGCCTGGCGACGTCCTACTCTCACAGAGGGAAACCCTCAACTACCATCGGCGCTG
>WTKE01000003.1:0-14821 GCA_011524525.1 Bacillus sp. (in: firmicutes)
CTTTTATTATAATAATAAGTGTAATGAAAATAGATTCCTAGAGTAAGGAGAGTGTTCCGTTGAAACTCATTTCTATTTGTCCAAGTAACACCGAAATTGTGGCTTATTTAGGATTAACTTCTTCATTAATTGGAGTGGATGACTATTCTGACTGGCCCGAGGAGATTAAAGAGTTACCGAGATTAGGACCAGATCTTCAGATAAATATGGATAAAGTCGAAGAATTACAGCCAGATTTAGTGTTAGCCTCGCTCACGGTTCCTGGAATGGAACGTAATATTGAAGAGTTAGAGAAACGCAATATCCCTTATGTTATTGTTCCTAATCCAACAACCCTACAAGAGGTAGCCGATTCTTTATTATTTGTTGGAAAAGCAACAAACACTACAGAAAAAGCAGCCATAGCCTACGAGAAGTTCACCTCTAAAATTAGAGACTACAAGGTTCTAAGCAAGAAGGTTGAAATTCCTAAAACGATCTACTGGGAGTGGTGGGCGAAACCCGTATTCACCCCAGGGGCAAGCAATTGGCTAACCGAAATTAGTGAGCTAGCTGGTGGACAAAATATTTTTTCGGATCGTGAAGAAGCGAGTGTTCAAACTGATTGGGACGAAGTACGCAGAAGGAACCCTGATGTCATTTCAGTCGTTTGGGTTGGAGTACAAAAAGAAAAGGTGAACCCTAAGGTAATACTTAAACGGCCTGAGTGGGATCGGATGGATGCAATCAAAAATCAGCAACTATACATACTGGATGAGCCATTGTTTTGCAGGCCTTCTCCAAAATTACTACTAGGATTAGCAAAAGTTTCATCTCTTCTTCACCCAGATATATATCCGGCTTTCAATGAGGAGACTGATACCATCATATAATAAAAGAGAAGACCATTGCCTCAAACAGACAATGGTCTTTCATTATTATTTATAGAAACAATCCAACCGTGGTTGCTGTTAAGATCGAAGCTAATGTAGCCGCTAGTAACATTTTCAGTCCAAACTTAGCTACAACCCCCGCTTTTTCACCGTTAATCGCTTGAATGGAACCAGAAATGATACCAATAGAACTAAAGTTTGCAAACGAAACTAGGAATGTTGAAACAATTCCTACAGTACGGTCACCCAAGTCCGGAATCAATGGTTGGAATTCAAGCATAGCAACAAACTCATTTGTGGCAAGTTTTATTCCCATGATAGAACCTGCTGTTAATATTTCACTAGCTGGAATTCCCATCATAAAGGCAATTGGTGCAAACACATAACCTAAAATTTCAGTTAAAGAAAGACCGATTAATCCTGAGAATGCCGCATTGATTAACGCCATCAGACCAACATAAGCTACTAACATCGCCGCAACAATTAACGCTACTCTTCCCCCATCGATCGCACCCACAGAAATCGCTTCAAAAATGGATTTTGATTGAGAAACTTCCTTTAAGTTAATTTCTTCATCTTCCCCTGATGGTATAGGAGCTACAATCGTTGCAATAATTAGAGCCGAAAAGGCATTCAAAATCATTGCTACTAAGACAAATTGTGCAGGGATCATGCTCATATAAGCACCCATAATACTTGCACTTACGCTTGCCATTGCACTTGTAGATACAATGAACAATTTATTATCGTTCATTTTATCTAAATGTGCTTTAATCGCCAATAATGATTCACTTTGACCAAAGAAAATAGAGTTTACTGAATTAAACGTCACTACCTTTGATAGACCGGTAATTTTTGAAATAGCGCCACCTATGTATTTAATCGCTAAAGGCAAAATCTTTATATGCGTGAGAATCGATAAAATGGTTGAAGTGAAGATAATCAACATCAATACATTAATAAAAAATACAGATGTATCAGCAGGAACTAATCCACCTGTGACAAAATTAATCCCTTCATATCCATAAGTTAGCACTTGTGTGACGAAATTGGAAACCACTTCCACGATCTTTAAGCCGACGACCGTCTTAAACATGACAATCGTGATGGTAAGCTGAAGGGCAAACATAATTACAATCGCTCGAAAATTAACTCCCTTCTTATCATTTGATAAAAGGTAGGCCAATCCGAGTGTAAGGATAATGCCTAAAATGCCAATAATGATACTCATAGCTGTTCTCTCCTTAGATGCATGTACAAAATTACTTTCTACTATTATGCCTTCTTTTAAACAATAACTTTTCCATTTTATCTAAATAAGTTTTGCTTTTCTAGTGTGAAACGTGTATTTATAATTTTCCCAAAAATAAAACAATGCCACCCAGGTAGCATTATTAATAATGCAACTCAGGTAGCATTGCTTTCCATCATGTTCCGCAGTACGTTCGATAAGGAAGGACAGTTGCCTCTGGTAGTTTACAGTACTCCTCCTCCACATTGCTATAATCGTAAGGGTTGGATAAAGCTTTCAGTAGCTTATCCATAACACTATAATCACCCTGCTGCTGGGCAGCATCCAAGGCTTCTTCCACTCGATGATTTCTTGGGATAATGGAAGGATTACTTTTTCTCATTAGTTCTAGCGCAGCTTCTTTTGATTGTTCCTGCCTGCTGAGTCTCTCCTGCCATCTCTTATACCAGTCGTTAAACTCTGATGTTCCTTGAAGGACTGATTCCTCATGTGCTTCACGAGTTAACGCTCGGAAGGTGTTTGTATAATCGGCTTTGTATTGCTTCATCACGTTTAGAAGATCATTTATCAGCGTTTCATCCTGCTCTTCTGTATTAAATATCCCTAGTTTTGATCTCATTCCTTCGAGCCAATATTGTCGAGAGAGCTCCGGATATTGGGATATAGCATCTTGAGCTATTTTTACAGCTTCTTCATCGTTGTCATGAAGCAAATCTAAAAGTGTTTCTGCAAACCTAGCTAAGTTCCAACCTCCGATCCCTGGTTGGTTCCCATAAGCATAACGACCCTGAGCATCAATGGAGCTGAATACGGTTTCCGGATCATATGTGTCCATAAATGCACAAGGACCATAATCAATCGTTTCCCCACTGATGGTCATGTTGTCTGTATTCATCACACCATGAATAAATCCGACAAGCTGCCAATGAGAAATCAATTTTGCTTGCTGGTTAATGACTGCTTTTAAAAAGGAAGGATATTTCTCTTCATGATCAGCAATTTCAGGATAATGACGGGTAATGGTATAATCAGCCAGCGCTCGAGTATCTTCAATTGATCCCCATTTCGCCGCATATTGGAAGGTACCAACACGAATATGACTGGAAGCCACACGTGTCAAAATGGCACCAGGTAAGTTGGTTTCCCGAATAACCGGTTGTCCTGTAGATACAACTGCTAGGCTACGGGTCGTAGGTATCCCGAGAGCATACATCGCTTCACTAATGATATACTCCCGGAGCATTGGACCAAGCGCAGCACGACCATCTCCCCCACGCGAGTAAGGTGTCCTACCTGGACCTTTTAGCTGAATATCAAACCGCTCACGAGTAGGGGTGATATGTTCACCAAGCAATATAGCCCTTCCGTCTCCTAGCATAGTAAAATGTCCAAATTGATGTCCCGCATATGCTTGTGCTATCGGTGATGCTCCTGTAGGAATGTCATTTCCAGCGAATATTGCGGTTGCATCTTCAGATTGCAGACCCTCCACAGGCAATCCTAGCGACTTTGCCAAGGATTCATTAAACTTCACCATTTTAGGTGACCGTACTGGTGTTGGTTTTGTATTTGAATAAAAGAACTCTGGCAGTTTGGTATAGCTGTTGTCGAAGTTCCAACCTAATTCATTTGTTTTTGTCATCGTATCTTTCACTTCTTTCAGCTTTTATATATTTGTGTCCCGTTTGTAAATAACCCTTTTTAATGTCCAACTTCTTTGCTTTTATTATACCTCTCCCGTTTATTCAAGGCATAACAATAAGAATATTTAGACCGAACCTCAACAAACTATTAACGTAAAAGACAATATAAAAACAGAAAGGAAAAACAGATGAGAAGAGTTCTTTTTGGTTTGTTTTTTTGTTTGCTTTTCACCACTCACACCGCTCTAGCAACGGAGAGTGTTCAGGAAGTGAGTACTCCCCTTCAAAAGCAGGGGCAACATATTCTGATGACGAGGGAACAATTCAAGGATTGGCTACAAAATAGTACGTTCCATCGAAAAATTAGTCTTATACAACAGCATCATACATGGGCTCCAGCTTATAAACGATTCAATGGATCCAATCATTTCCGTTTGCTTCAAGGCATGGAAAATTATCATAAAAACCAAATGCACTGGAAGACCATCGCACAAAATATCACAACCTTCCCTGATGGTAAAATAGCCGTATCCCGACCATTTGATGTGGCACCTGAAGGCTCGATTGGAGCAACGGCCAATTCTGTAGGCATCGCCATTGAAAATGTAGGCAATTTTGATAAAGGGCAAGATGTGATGACTGCTGAACAAAAGGAAACAATTGTGTACATTACAGCCCTACTTTGCCTAAAATTTAACCTCACCCCTTCAGTGGATACCATCACCTACCATCATTGGTGGAATTACAAAACCAAACAAAGGGTGTTAGATAATGCCAAAAGCTATGAAGTGAAACCTTGTCCAGGGACGAATTTTTTTGGGGGAAATACGACCACTGCTGCTAAAACAAATTTTTATCCATTAGTGTCACGAAAAATGAAGGAGTTACAATAAATAGAAAAAGTAGGTTGGTAAAATACCACCAACCTACTTTTTATCTTAGGAAACTGCTTGTTTCTTTATTTCTACTTCATTTTCTCTGTATTCATGTTTTCCAATAACTCCAGCTTCCCGATCCTTCTTTTCTAATTCCAAAGCTTTCGGTACCGATAACCAGTACGCTAATCCAATGCTGATTGCACCGGCACTTAACTTACCAATAATAATCGGAAGAATTAATGTTGGTTGGAAATTGGCAGTGAAAGAAAGATGGTCTCCTAGTAAAAACGCTGCGCACACGGCAAACGAAATATTGATGACTTTGTCCTTTGGTGACATTGTACGAACTAGCTTGAACATTGCTAAAATATTCGCAATGGTCGCCACCAATCCTGCACTTCCTTCTTTACTTAGCCCAATCTTTCTTCCCATTGCTTCTAGCTGTTTCCCTGCATATTTTTGTAATAAATAGACCATCGGAAACGCTCCAGCTAACATAATACCAATATAGCCGGCCGTCTCTAATGCACGAAACTGGTCTTCTGCATCAGCCATAATGGGATGGAAGCCCCAAGAACCAAACAACTTCGAAAAAAGACCTGTGAAGATTTCTACAATCGAGAACACTAACACCAGTTTAATCCCTGCATCCATGATTCTTCCAAACCACATAAATCCTTTAATCATTACATCTGGTAAAAAGTATAATCCAGCCGCTAAAACTACGACAAAAATAATCAAAGGAGATAGATTGGCAAATATTTTTAAATAGCTGATTGTGAAATCGTAGGTTGAATCGGTCGTTGTTGATATCGCATCTCGAATTTTAGAATTCGTGACAACGACCAACACACTTGATATGAATGCACCAATCGGAATGGTTAAAATCCCAGACATCACACCTAAGGCCATATATTTATGATCACGTTTATCTAGCATCGCTAAGCCCATGGGAATCGAGAATACGATGGTGGCGCCTGCCATAAATCCAACGATCATGGCCATAATCCAGCCTTCATAAGAGGTGGCTAACTCTTGTGCTAATTGGTATCCTCCCATATCAGTAGCAAGAATCGCCGTGGCGGCTATTGCTGGGTCTGCTCCTATTGTTGCGAAGAATGGACCACATACCTTGTTAATAAACCAAGAAAGGTATGGAATAGAAGCCATAATACCAGCTGCTGGGACAAATATATGTCCAACTGCATGCAAGCCTTCCATAAATTGTTGCCCTAATCCTTGTTCACTATTTTTAATAGCGGCAAAGGCTCCTAATATTGCACATGCCATAATAATATAAATAACAATTTCACCAACCATAACCATTCTTTTTTCCCCCTTTATAGATGTTTTCAGTTATACAACAAGACTTACTCCACTCGCTTTTTGCTCGAGCATTTTTTTGACCAAGGTTCCGATATGAGCGGCCGCTTCTATCGGTGGGGTTCCATTTCGATGGATATTGGAAATCACCATTCTCTCCGACTCCTTCATTCCTTTTCGTGGGCGATAGCACATATACGCGCTAAGTGAGTGGGCGCATACAAGGCCTGGCCTTTCTCCTATTAATAAAATAAAGGCTTCTGGTTTTAGAATTTCTCCTATGGCATCCATACAAGCAACCCTCCCCCCTTTTACAAAAAACGGTGTTCCCACGTCGATTTGATAGAAAGAAAGAGAATCCAATAACGCTGGATACACATCAAGTACATTCTCATTGATTGCACTAGCACTCAAACCATCAGAGATCACGATCTGAACTTGAGGATTTTGAATACATCTTTCGTGAATAAGCTGTTCCCCTTCTACTGATAAAACCCTGCCTTTATCTGGCCTTTTTAAATACTCCTCTTTTGTTCCAAAGCATGTTTCTACTGTAAAGAGATTAAATTCTTGCAATAACTGTGGAGAAACCTCCCCATACACGGCATCCACAGCAGCCGCATGATCAATCCGAAACGATAAGAAGTCCTTTGTTAACGGCCTTGTTCCGGTCCGCCCTACTCCAATTCGAGCAGGAGTAAATTTCTTTAAAGCTTCAAGCTGATGTTTTTCCATTAATGTTCACCTTTCTTTTATACTTTTTGTAAGAAGAATGTTGGATCTCCCGCTAGCTTGGTTAGCTTTCCATTTTCCATTAATCCCAGCCTCTCAAGCCATCCCTTAAATGCTGGAGCTGGTTCTAATCGTAAAATGCTTCGCAATGTCGCGATATCGTGATAGCTTAAGGACTGGTAATTGAGCATGCAGTCATCGGCCATTGGAACACCAATGACAAAATTTACACCGGCTGTTCCTAATAAGGTACTTAGCGTATCCATATCATTTTGGTCTGCATTCATATGGTTCGTATAACAAACGTCTACACCCATTGGAAGACCGTGCATTTTCCCCATAAAATGATCCTCTAAACCTGCACGTATCACCTGTTTGCTGTCATATAAATACTCAGGTCCAATGAAACCAACGACTGTATTCACAATAAAGGGGTTGAACTTTCTTGCAAGACCGTAGCACCTTGCTTCTAATGTCACCTGGTCTATATTAAAGTGAGCATCCGACGAAAGTTCCGAACCTTGGCCAGTTTCAAAATACCAGCGGTTTGGTCCCGTTGCTGTTCCTTTTTCATGAATCATTGATGTTGCCTCTTCTAGCATGGAAAGTGATATTCCAAAGGACTCATTTCCTGCTTGAGTACCAGCCAGGCTTTGAAAAATCAAATCTGCCGGAGCTCCTTTTTCGATTGCACGCATTTGACTTGTAACATGGGATAGAACGCAGTTTTGAGTCGGAATCTGAAATTGATCAATCACTTTCTTTGTTTCATACAATAAAGCAGAAATATTTTCCGTTGTATCAATAACAGGATTAATTCCGATCACCGCATCACCAATCCCAAAGCTTAAAGCCTCATATAAGGATGCTGTCATTCCCTTTAAGTGATCGGATGGATGATTCGGCTGTGCTCTTGAAGCTAGAACTCCTTGTTGGCCAATTTTTGTTTGACAATGCGTAATTATTTTTATTTTTGATGCTGCCTGAATTAAGTCCAAGTTAGACATGATCTTTGCTACTGCAGCAATCATTTCACTAGTTAATCCGCTGCCCAATGTGAGCAAATCACCGCCTGTCTGCTCATCACTCAAAATATATTCTCGTAAATCAGCTACGGCCCAATTCTTAACCAACTGATATACCTCTTCGTTCACATTGTTTTCAATGAGCTGCGAGACATCATCTGTATCTGGATCCAATAAAGGTGTATTCCGAATATCAGAAAGAAGAATATCAGCTAGTACAAGCTTGGCAGCCATTCTTTCCTTCATATTTTCAGCACTAATTCCTGCTAGATCATCTCCTGATCGGCTCTCATTTGCTTTTGCCATGATTTCTTTTAAGCTATGAAACTCATAGGTGAGCCCATATAAGGTTGTTTTTCTATACATGCTTCCGTTCCTCCTCGTTATCCAAAAGCTAGAGTTTTAACTGATAGAGAGATCGCTTCCCCCGCTGCACGTAAGCCTAAGTCAATATAATCTCCGTGTAAAAAATCTACCTGATCAATACAAATAATTTGCATCCCTTCATGACTCGTCTTCTTTAAAGATTGACCGAGTGCCTTTCCTATATCCCTTTCACAAATGACGACAAGACAAGTAGCATTCGGGAAATGGCGATGGAAGTGTTGATAAATGGTATTGGTCATAGATTTCATCGTTTGGTAAGAGCAATACTCCCTTCCTAACAAACCTAGAGCAAATGGTGGATCCTGCACTTCATAAAGTTTTTTCGCTTGTATCATGACTTCATCTAGCTGATTAGCAAAAACAATGTTTTCGAAGTCTAGCGTATCTACCATGATCCGTACGATCGGAAGATTTTTAAGTGGTAACAGGTGTTCATGAGCAAAGATCGTCGCCCCACTTAATTCCGTATTTTGCATTCCTGCTCCAATGACGGTTGCTCTTGTCGTTTCCTTCGCCTCAGTTATGTTTAATCCCGACACCTTAATCTCCTTCAATAGTGTGGAAGCAAGTAATGGGCCGATATCACCAAACGTTGTAACATCACTCATCTGAACGGGCTCTTTCCCAGCCATCATATGTCCAACCCCACCGGAAATAATCACCTCTTTAATAGGCAGAAGTGTTTGATCGATTGGTTCAAGTAGCAACAAGTCTGCATGATATTTTGGCTCACCAGAAAGAAAGGAAATCATGCTTTGATTCATACGCGTACAGATTTCTTTCAGCTCATTTAATGTAATGGCCCTATCTGTCTGTTTCGAAAAGCTGTTCGCTTCAAGCCAGGGCCTTACGTATTCCGAAATGTATACAACTTCCTCTTGTTCATTGATTCGGATTAATCTTCCCCCTATATGAAACGTGAAGGTTTGAATCGGTCGACCAGCTTCAAACAGAGCAACATTGGCCGTTCCTCCCCCAATATCGACATTGGCAACAATTCCTTCGATTTCTTCTGAACGATCCTTTGCACCAGAACCTTTTCCAGCTAAAATGCCTTCAAGGTCTGCTCCTGCTGTGGCAACGACAAAATCCCCCGCTCGGTCAGCTAAATAATTAATAATTTTTTCCGCATTTTCTTTTCTCGCAGTTTCACCTGTAATTATGATGGCACCCGCTTTAACATCCTTAAAATAAATGCCAGATTGCTCATACTCATTTGAAAGAATGGTTGCCAAACTTGGCATATCAATATCTTGATTAGATGTTAAGGGTGTTGTGTAGATGGAACTTTCATACACAACGGTACGGTCAATAATTTGAGAGGTTGGCAAATGAAAAGGACTACCTTGTTCTGCAATTGATAGATGACTTACAATAAATTTTGTGGTGCTGGTTCCAATATCTAGTCCGATACTTGTGATCCAATTTCCCAACTTCCCACCCCCCTGAAAAATAAAAGCGCCTTAAATCAATTCCCCTCCAATAAAAAGATGGTGAAATTAATTTAAAGCGCCGTTGCTTTGGATGTTTATTTACTTTTCTCTAGCATGCTCTCAGCTATTTTAGCTAATGGAATATGTTTTTCCATGCTCTCTTTTTGCATATGGCGATAGGCCTGCTCCTCGGTACATTCCAGTTGTGTCATTAAAATACCTTTTGCTTTTTCTATCAGTTTTCGATCCTTCATTTGTTTCTCTAATTTCCCAATCTTGCTATGTAAGCGAAGACTTTGTTCTCGCTGATACAGAGCGATTTCAACAGCTGGGATAAGGTCTTTTTCTGTTATTGGTTTCACGATATAGGCATTTATGCCAACCTCTTTCGCCTGTTCAATAAGCTCATCATGACTAAAGGCGGTGAGAAGAAGTATCGAGGAGCTTGAGAATCCTTTAATAATAGACGAGGCCTTGATTCCATCCATTTTCGGCATTTTTACATCCATTATAATAAGGTCTGGTTCCAATGCGTATGCTTTCTCTACAGCCTGTTCCCCATTTTTCGCTTCTCCAACCACCTCGTACCCTTTGGCTTGAAGAATCTCTTTAATATCAATTCTTGTTATGGGCTCATCATCAACTACAAGTATTTTTGATTGAATCATTCTATCACCCTATCTATGACCGGAAACACAATCGACACCTTTGTCCCACGAGTTGAAGGAAAAATAGATAGAACCCCCTCTAACTCTTCTTCAACTAGCATTCTTACCAACTGTAATCCTAAAGAGGACGACGGTTGATCACTGGAATGTTCTGCTATCCCCGATCCATCATCAGATACAATGATATAGACCATCTGCTTTCTACTATTAATGGTTATCTCAATTCTTCCATTTTCTCGAGAATGGAAAGCATGCTTTAATCCATTTTGGATCAACTCATTAACAACTAGTGCAAGGGATGTAGCCTTGTCTGATGGTAAAAACAAAGATTCTCCCTGAACAGAAACTTGAATATCCTGCTCTGGAATAGATGATGAAGAGACTAGTAGCGTCGCAATTTGCCCCATTACAAATTTGACATCTACTTCTTCTAATCCATCCTTTGCTAAAAAATTGTGAACAAGTGCCATGCTTGCAATTCGTGAAAGACTATCTTCAAAAACTTCCCTTACCTCTTGTGACGAGGATCTTCTCATTTGTAGACGTAGTAAACTCGAGATGACCTGTAAGTTATTTTTTACACGATGGTGAATTTCTTGCACGACAAGAGACTGCACCAACCTTTGCTTTTCTTGACTATTCGTTGTTTCCATTAAAGACTTTACTTTTCGTTCATTTCGAATGATTTCTGAAATGTCCCGCTCTTTTATTAAAACAGCTATTGTCATTCCATCACTATCTGTAATGGGAACAATATCCTGCTGCATGACGATGTTTTCCTGAGATATTCCCCTTGAACCAATCACCGGTTTCCCATTTCTTAAACTGAACAAGACCCCTGGTTCAGCTTCCTCTACTGCAACCTGACCTAACACGCTTTCCTTATATAATGAAGAAGCGGTGTTCGGACTGGCTTCAGCCACCACAATGGCTTCTTTTCCCCCAGGTAATAAACAGTCTATAAACACATCAGCTTGAGAAATATCAGCTATTACTTGAAGATTAGTAGACATGTTTTTAATTATCTTATGATGTTCATACGTTAGATTTGTCACCTGATCTAAGATGAGACTCATTGTCATGTCATTTGTAATCCTCTCTTTTTATAGTCGTTCTCTATAGAAACAACAATAGCATCCTTTCCTCACATGACCAACAATACTGTAAGAAAATCTAACAGAGATTATTCTCATAAATTTCATTTTTCTTACAAAATAAAACAGAAACCTCACAAGAAGGTCTCTGTTTGAGTAAACTTATCTTCCATTAATCTCAAAAACCCTTACATTTCCAGATACTTCGTTCGCCACGAGCATTAATGGCTTCCCAGTTGGGCTATCCTTTGCTTCTACCAAGCACAGTCCTTCTGGTGCAAGATCACCACTTGAAGATACGTCTGTACCTGAAAAATCTCTTAAGTTAACATAGTCATGGAATTTTACATTTTGTACATTTGTGACGTCATACATCATAATGCCGCCCGTTCTTTCTAACCCGATAAAGGCAAAAGTTTTGCCACTTACTTTCATCACTTTGATATCTTCTGGCTCTGGCCCTTTTTTCCCGCTACGAGAATCTAGTTCTGTTTTATTGTTAGATGAATTAAAGGCTTCAGGATAAAGCTCACCGGTTATTTTTTCAAAATCGCTTCCACTATCATAGACTTGCTCCATCGTGTCTGCATCCCAAATGGAGAAGGAGCGGCCACCATAAATATACGTTTGATCAGCATCCAGTCCATCTCTTTCCGAAGTCAAGATGGTATCTATTTTATAAGAGGTTCCTGGGAATTTAAATGAAGCTGTATCCGTATATTCACCCCATTCTCTAGCATCACCTTCGTTAGCAGTAAAGATGTACTGTTTGCCACCGATTTTTTGTGAGGCTATTCCATCAGGCATGTAGGTACCCAAGAGATTTTGAGTTGTGAGGTTTACTTGACCATCCTTTAAGGCATCAAGAGCGTTTTCTTCTTCATTATGATCCTTAAATCCAAGCCCTTTCACACTTACAATTTCTTGAGTTTTCAAGTCGATTTTCGCTACCGAATTGGCCTCCTGTAGAGATACGTACGCGTATTGACTGTTATCAGAAACAGATATATACTCAGGCTCTAAATCAACAGAAGGTGCTGTATTGGGCTTCAATAACACCCCATTTTCCACAAGTGCTGCTCTTGCCTCTTGGGTGTCGAACTTGTCAAAACCAATCGTTTGAGCCGTTGCTTTATCTACACCCTTTTTTATATCAATAATGGTAATGGAACCTTTTGGATCAGTTGCATCTGCTGCAGCATATCCTTCCCGTGGCTCACCTTCATTGGCAGATAGTAAGTATTTATAGTCATGAGAAAAAGTAACCATATCGGGCTGTACGCCCGCTTCGAAATGCTTTATATACTTTCCATCATAATTCAAAATGACAATACTTCCATTATCCTTATAAGTTGCTCCCTGGACAGCAATCGCAATGATTTTTTCATTTGTATTTATATTAACACTTGTAATATCACCGCTCGCAAATCCATGCTCCTGTCCCATAGCAGCAATATCAAGGCGAGAATCGATCTTGAACTCTGTTTTTTGGTTAGATGTCATATTCGCTATGCTTACGATATCTACTGATTGTGCGGCACCGTTTACGAGATACATTTTTTGATTGTCTTTATTGTATTTTACAATTTCGGCAATTCCACCATCTTTGTTGCTTATTCCGGTTTGGTAGTTTCCAATATAGCTTAATTTACCGTTGATACTCTCTGCTTGAGAAATTTGAGCCTCGCTTTTTGCTAGCACAGGTGTACCATTTAACTGTAGCATTCCTGCTAATACTCCCCCTGCCATTGCCAATCCAAGAATAGCTTTTGACTTTAACATATTTTTACCTCCCAAATATAGGATTTGTTTTGGTTGAATCACTTATGTAGGACAAATTCGCAATTATAATTGTCGCAAATCTATGAACCAACAAAAACCGTGATGTGGTAAAAAATTGGTTAATGTTCTGTAAATGTTAATAGATTGTTCAAATCTATTAATGGTAATAGTGGAAATTTTTTATAAAATGAGAATAGAAAATGAAGAAGGGAAGTGACCTATGATATTAAAATATCGAACGGAATCGGATGAATTACTGACACTCCGATCCTTAAATACACGTATGATTTTAACAGAGAAGGAAAAATTTCATTATTCAGTTCTTGAAAAAGGTTTTGAGGGCGAGAGGAAGTTTGACCAGCTATTAGAAATTCTCCAAGAAGAAAGGTGTATTTTAAACGACTTATTGCTTGAAGTGAATAACTCCTATTTTCAAATTGATAGTTTGATTATCTCTCAGGAAGCCATTTATCTTCTGGATGTGAAGAATTACCAAGGTGATTATTATTTGGATTCAGATAAACTTTATTCAGTAACAACTGATCGAGAGTATAAAAATCCAGTGACCCAGTTACAAAGGAGCGCCACTCTATTCCGCCAATTACTTCAATCCCTCAAACGAAACTTTCTTGTTGAAGCCTCAGTGATATTTATCAACCCAGAATTCACCCTGTACCAATGCCCCGTAGATCAACCCTTTATTTTTCCCACGCAAGTAAATCGTTTTTTGAAAAGTTTAAACCAAACAACTTCCAAGTTAACGATGAGCAAATGAAACTAGCCAAAAATTTAATTTCCCTTCATCAACCTAAAAATCCATTTAATCGATTGCCAGAATATCATTATGACCACCTACAAAAGGGGAATATATTGTAAAACCTGCTTTTCCTTTGCTTTATCAGTTAAATCTGACAAATTTGTATGCGAAAAGTGTGGAGAGTTAGAAAAAATCCCCCTTGGCATTTTAAGGAATGTGAAAGAATATATGCTCCTATTCCCTGAACGAAAGATTACAACCCAAAGTATCTATGATTGGTGCCAGGTTGATTTAAACAAAAAGACCATTTACAGAACATTAAAGAGAAACTATACCCCTTGCGGAAACACGAGAGATACTTACTATGTTTAGCCAGTTTGATTGGAGTAGTTCGAGGCAGTAGAGACCAAATGGAGAATGAGTCTTACCCTGTTTACCAAGTGGACGACGGCATTAGGACTTTCTTACGCTTTAGTTGACTGCTGCTGTCCAAATGAACACCTTATTCGGACTCTCACTCGCTTATATTGACTGTACCCTGTCCGAATTCTCACCCCATTCGGACTCTCCTGCGCTTGTATTGACTGTACCTGTCCGAATTCTCACTCTATTCGGACTCTCACTCGCTCGTATTAACTACCCCTGTCCGAATTCTCACCCCATTCGGACTCTCGTGTGCTTATATTGACTGCTCCTGTCCGATTTCACATCTTATTCGGACTCTCACTCGCTTATATTGACTGTATCCTGTCCGAATTCATACCCTATTCGGACTCTCACTCGCTTATATTGACTGCTTCTGTCCCAATGCACACTCTATTCGGACTCTCACTCGCTTATATTGACTGTACCCTGTCCGAATTCTCACCCCATTCGGACTCTCCTGCGCTTGTATTGACTGCTCCTGTCCGAATTCACATCTTATTCGGACTCCCACTCGCTTATATTGACTGTACCCTGTCCGAATTCTCACCC
>WTKE01000003.1:14921-33015 GCA_011524525.1 Bacillus sp. (in: firmicutes)
CTCTCCTGCGCTTGTATTGACTGTACCTGTCCGAATTCTCACCCCATTCGGACTCCCAATCGCTTATATTGACTGTACCCTGTCCGAATTCTCACCCCATTCGGACTCTCATTCGCTTATATTGACTGCTCCTGTCCGAATTCACACCTTATTCGGACTCTAACTAGCTTATATTGACTGTACCCTGTTGAATTCATACCCCATTCAGACTCTCCTGCACTTGTATAGTCTGTACCCTGTCCAATTGAACGCCCCATTCAGACTCCCCTGAGCCTTGTTTCACCGCCCCTATCCGAATAAAACCACTTTTATCTCAGTCACTCCACCCTCTCCAATGAATACCCTATTATGAAAGGAGTACGATTAATGTGAACAACTATATTGGAATCATTATTCCGAAATCAACCTATGAGAGCATGCCAGATTTAAGGGGGAATGTTTTAGGTATGTTTTCCATTTGGGAAAAGACTGCCCAAAAGCATGGCTTAATCCCCTGTTATATTCGTTTTTTTGATATTCAGCCAAACAAAAAGACGGTGATGGCTTTTGTAAAAGAAGACTCGAACTATCGCCTAAAACAAATTCCTTGCCCCAGTGTGATTTACTCGAGAGTTCTGGATCATCTCCCTACCTACCGAGCACATATACAATCTCTCACCAAAAACGGGATTACTGTATTCAATATTCCTAATTACGATGTGGAGAAATACACGGTTCACCAGATTCTTAACAAGGATTCGCAAATTCGAAAGCATTTGCCAGATACAGAGTTATTTTCAATAGAAAACTTAAATAAGCTTGTGGCTAGATATGAAAGTCTTATTTTTAAAAAGAACTACGGCGAATTTGGTGAAGGAACCATGAAGCTTGAAAGACTTCCTAGCGGATGGGTACTTTCCTATAAGACAAAGGGAGATAAAAAGCTGAAAAAAATAGGATTTCAGAAAACATTGCCTGCCATTTTACAGAAGCGTATCCATGAGCATACGTATTTAATTCAGAAGCTGATTCCTCTCGCTACCTTTCACGGAAGTCCATTCGATATGAGGGTAGCGGTCCAACGAAATCTGAAAGGGGAATTTCAAGTTTCCGGAATCATGTGTAAGGTTGCCCAAGACAACGATTTTCTGACGAATGGTGCTCAAGGTGGAACGACTTATTCTTTAAAAAGTATCGCCCATGTCACCCATCCGAACATTCCTTATCAAACGCTTGTTAAAACGATCTCCGATTTTTCCCTTTATGTAGCGGATTATCTCGCGCAACACTTTCCGCATTTAGCTGATCTCGGATTTGATCTAGGTATTACAAAAGATGGTACCCCTTATTTTATTGAGTGTAATTTTATTTCCGACTACGTTAGTGGTTTATTCCAGGAGGGGAAGTTAATTAACCCAGAATGGGAATCTGTTTTTAGCACGCCGATAGATTATGCGAATTTTTTAATTACTAAAAAAAGAGTCTAATAGAGTAAATGCTCTAATCAGACTCTTTTCCATTCATAATTAATTGGCTTAGTGTGTTTTTGAAGGATCTTCGCATCGAGGTTTTCAACAAGATAGACGTGTTTTGGTCGACTATACGATTTAGCAACGTCATCAAGGTTGTATGACTATTTAGATGGTGAATATTTGCTCTATTCATTCCTAATTCAGCTGCTCTTTGACAAGTGGGAATGGCGTCTTTTCCGATTGCTATTAATATATCAACCTTGTTCTTTACAACCAGTTCTCCCACTTTTTGATGCTCAGAAACAGAATAATCCCCCAGTTCTTCTATTTCCCCGATGATGGCGATCGTTTTCCTTCCTTCTGCTGTTTCCTTAAGCACTTCTAACGCTGCCTCGATGGATGTAAGATTGGTGTTCCATGTATCATCAATGATTAAGCTTCCCTTTATTCCTTTGTGAAACTGTAGATGACTTTTTACGTGTGAAAAGGTTTGTAATCTAGTAATGGCCTCAGGAATGCTCTTACCGACTAAAGAACATGCGATAATTGCCGCCAACGCATTGTACACATTATGCTTCCCAAACCCTGGGACAAAGGCAGAATACTCGCCTTCTTTGCAAACAATTACGAAATCCATTCCATTTTTTTTCAGATTATAAGTCACAGAATGAGCATAAAAATCAGCTGTTTTCTCCATTCCATAATAAAGAATTTTCCCTTTAAAAGATTCCAGATTGAGCCTTCTACAGTACGGATTATCATAGTTTAGAATTAACGTCCCCTTAGGTCCTACTGCTTGAACCATCTTCATCTTTTCTTTTACATATGAATCTTGATTTTTAAATCCTTCAATATGATCGGTACCTATGGTTGTGATGATTCCAATTTTTGGTCGAAAATAACGGGCTGAATACAGCAATTGATTAGGACCTGAAACCCCCATTTCAAATACGGAACTGTTCGTGGTATCATCTATTTCCAATAAATAATCCAAGTTTCTTCTTAAACCATTATGACTTAAATATGTGCTTACCACCTTTTGCTTTTCTGATAAGATCCATGAGATCATCTCTTTTGTGGTCGTCTTTCCAGAGGTCCCTGTTACCCCAATAACAGGTAGAGTAAAAAGATTTCTGTAAAAGGTAATAAACTGATAGTATGCCTTTTTTACATCTGGTACATAGACAATCGTTGTGTCACTACTAACATGTTTCAACAATCTAGGAGTAGAAGTAACGACCGTAATGGAGGAAACCTTCGTTGGTAAGGGCAGCGTTTTTCCCTTTTTTATTATGAAAACCAAAGAATGATCGGTTATGACATGTTCCCCATATTTTGCAGCATTTTTTATCACTTGCGATTCTTTTCCGTGAATCAGCTTCCCCCCAAAAACAGGAAGGAGTTGATTTAATTGAAGATGTTTCATAATGTCACCCACTCTCTTTGTGGCTTTGGTTTATTCTATTGAAAAAGTCCATTCATGGTAAGGGCATATAACCATTTTCCAATCCTTTGCGTAAAACACACCCCTACCTTCTTGTGTGTACATATACTACAAGCAGAAACGGGTGCTTGAAAATGGAGGTGAAAATCATGCATCAGATTAAACCATGCGATCAAACAAAGCAGACCATCACATTTTCTTCTCATTCTCATTTGTCTCCTGAAAAGGGAAACGGAAGCTTAACATTTGGTGTTAAGACCATCGAGGTAAAAATAGAGGTTTCAGACTCTGTTGAAGGAAATGAGGTTCTGCTATCAGATGATATTATCCTAGAGCTGAAGATTCCACTAACCTGCTCTTACGACATCCTATTCAGTAACAATCACATTCGGATTGGTCCATTTATAGGCATTCTCACAGAGCTGACTGATAAAAAAGTTGAACAAATGCTATTTACCTATAAAAGCTTCGTGAAAAGATATCAGCAGATAGGTGGAGCCATTCTTGTATTTTCTCTCGAGAGTATTCATATGGAGCAGCAGACCATATCCGGTTTTTTATATCAACCCGAACACGACTCATGGAAATACGGAACATTTCCTTACCCAGCAACCGTTATGTCGATTCTCGAGGCAAGCTTAACCTCAAAATATAAAAGCTTTCATAATAAAATAAACCATTTAACTTCCGTGTTAGGTCCTAAGGTATTTAACTATCCACATTTTTCAAAATGGGAGATGCACAAACTGCTCCTGTCAAAGTTTGATCATGTGTTACCTCAAACCACTCTTTATAAAGAACCAAATGACATCAGTCATATGCTACAGCTATATAAAACCATTTATATAAAACCTATAAATGGGAGATTAGGTAAGCGTATTTTTAAGGTGGTTCAAACAGCCAACAACATTGCTGTTTCTTTTTATGTCAACCGTAGTAAGCATGTAAAAACCTTTTCTACCCAGCAAGAAATGATGAACTTTTTCCAGGTTAACCTTTCTCCTTATATGTATGTAGTACAACAGACGATTCCTTTAATGACCTATGATGATCGGATGATCGATTTTCGAGTGATGATGATTAAAAATGAATGGGGTATATGGGATAACCTTGGAGTATATTCAAGATACGGTGCCAAGGGACAATTGGTAAGCAATATTACGGCAGGTGGGCAAACCGAAATGGCTTCTGCTACTCTTAAAAATGTGTGGAAACTAGATTCAGAGGAGATTGAGATAGTACTCTCAAAGATTGATACATTAGTAAGAGAAATATTGGCTCTTTTTGAACAACAAGGATATCACCTTGCAAACATCGGCTTTGATATCGGAATGAACGAAAACGGAAAGATCTATGTAATAGAAATTAATCATCAAAACCCAGACCCATATATCGCACTGAAAGCCAATAACAGGCATGCCTTTCACTTAGCACGTTTTAAAAACATGATGTACGCCAAATATTTAGAAGGATATTAAAAAATGCTACTCCAAACGAGTAGCATTTTTTATTGCAAACAAGCCATTTATCGGGGATTATTCATGGGAACGTAACTCTCACTCTGGTTCCCGCAACGCTCTTTTATCTGTACTCACGTAAACATGCTAGTTTAATAAATTTTTATAAAGCGCTTGCAAAAATATTCTCACAGGTTATAATACTTGTATACAAGTATACTTGATTAACAGGAAGGTGTAGATATGACTGATTTTTTATATCCATCAAAATGGCTCTCAAAGGCTTCTGCTGGCGATCGTGTAACATGTGAGCTTAGAATGCGAATTATTTCGGGTTTAATTGAAAGCGGTGCCATCATTTCTGAAAATAAATTAGCTGCAGATTTTGCTGTGAGTCGTTCACCTGTTCGTGAAGCGTTAAAAGTACTTGCATCAGAAAACATCATTCGACTAGAACGAATGGGTGCCGTTGTTATTGGGTTAACCGAAAAAGAAATCGAAGAAATATATGATGTTCGTCTACTGATTGAAACATTTGTGTTTGAACGATTAGTAAAAATGGACGTATCTGAATTAGTAAAAGAGCTTAGTAAGATCCTTGAAATGATGAAAGTCGCAATTAAGTATCAAGATGCAGATGAGTTCTCTTATCAGGATCTCCTATTCCATGAAACGATTATTCGTTCCATCGACCATTCGTACATGCTGATGATATGGAACAATTTAAGACCCGTCATGGAAAGCCTCATTCTTTTATCGATGAGAGCGCGTTTCCAGGAAAAATACGAAGACTTTGAGCGAATTATTAAAAATCATGAATTATATATTGAAGCCATTCAAACGAAGGAAAGAACCCTCATGGTTCAATCGTTACATCAAAATTTTGATGATGTTCAAGGAAAAGTAGATGATCTCTGGATGTCACAACAAATGCTTTCTAAAGGAGTAGAGAAGGAAAATGACTAGCTATATGTTAGGTGTAGACATAGGAACAACCAGTACGAAAGCCGTTCTTTTTACTGAGAAAGGTGAAGTCATTCAAACCGAGAATATTGGCTACCCGCTCTACACACCCAATATTTCAACAGCTGAACAAGATCCAGAAGAAATTTTTCAAGCAGTTTTGAAAGCCGTTTCAAATATCACAAAGAAAAACGCACAAAAAAATATAGCATTTGTTTCATTTAGTAGTGCGATGCATAGCGTGATTGCTATCGATACAGATGATCAGCCGCTTACGGCATGTATCACATGGGCGGACAATCGCAGTGAAGCTTGGACACATAAGATTAAAACAGAACTGAATGGTCATGAGGTGTATAAACGTACAGGAACACCTCTTCACCCGATGTCACCTCTAAGTAAGATGGCTTGGATCACTCATGATCGACCTGAAATTGCTACAAAAGCAAAGAAATACATTGGGATTAAAGAGTATGTTTTCAAAAAGTTATTTAACCAGTATGTGGTCGATCATTCCCTCGCCTCTGCCATGGGTATGATGAATCTCAAAACCTTAGATTGGGATGAGGAGGCTTTATCGATTGCGGGTGTAACGAGAGATCAACTGTCACAATTGGTCCCAACCACACAAGTTTTCAGCGACATTCATCCTGACTTTGCAAAGCAAATGGGGCTAGATACCAAAACTCCTTTTGTCATCGGTGCAAGTGACGGGGTACTCTCCAATCTTGGAGTGAATGCCATTCGCAAAGGTGAAATCGCTGTCACGATTGGTACAAGTGGTGCCATTCGAACCATCATTGAGAAGCCACAGACCGACGAAAAAGGACGAATTTTCTGCTATGCGTTAACAGAAAATCACTGGGTTATTGGTGGGCCAGTCAATAATGGAGGAATGATTCTTCGCTGGATTCGAGATGAATTTGCTTCCTCAGAAATTGAAACAGCGAAAAGACTAGGAATTGATCCGTACGAGGTCTTAACAAAGATTGCCGAACGCGTCAGACCAGGTGCTGATGGTTTGCTATTCCACCCTTACCTAGCTGGCGAGCGGGCTCCTCTTTGGAATCCAGATGTTCGTGGATCATTCTTTGGCTTAACACTCTCTCATAAAAAGGAGCATATGATTCGTGCAGCTCTAGAGGGTGTCATCTACAACTTATACACGGTTTTTCTAGCTCTAATGGAATGTATGGAGGGACCCGTTACTCGTATTCAAGCAACGGGAGGCTTTGCTAGATCAAATGTATGGCGTCAAATGATGTCTGATATTTTTGAATCTGAATTAGTCGTTCCAGAAAGCTATGAAAGTTCATGCTTAGGAGCCTGTATTTTAGGCTTACTTGCAACAGGAAAAATTGAGTCATTTGAAATTGCTTCTGAAATGATTGGCAGCACTTACAAACACACACCGAATGAAGAGGCGGTAAAAGAATATAGACAGCTATTACCGATTTTCATTAACTTATCAAGAGTGCTAGAAAATGAATATAAACAAATTGCCAATTATCAAAGAGGCTTAATACAAAAATAAATTATTTAGGGGGAAACTACGATGCCATTAGTTATCGTCGGAGTTGGAATTATTGCATTACTCATTTTGATCATGGGATTAAAATTAAACACATTTATTTCATTAATTATCGTTTCTTTCGGGGTGGCTTTAGCACTTGGTATGCCATTAGATGAAATCGTTACGACCATTGAAGCAGGTTTAGGTGGTACGCTCGGTCACTTAGCATTGATTTTTGGACTTGGTGCAATGCTAGGTAAATTGATTGCAGACTCTGGGGGCGCACAGCGAATTGCGATGACCCTAGTAAACAAATTTGGTGAAAAAAATATTCAATGGGCTGTTGTAGCCGCTTCATTCATTATCGGTGTCGCTTTATTCTTTGAAGTAGGATTAGTTTTATTAATTCCAATTGTATTTGCAATTTCAAGACAATTAAAGATTTCTATTTTGTATCTTGGTATTCCAATGACAGCTGCTTTATCTGTAACACACGGGTTCTTACCTCCACATCCAGGACCAACCGTTATTGCTGGTGAGTATGGTGCAAACATTGGTGAAGTGTTACTTTATGGTTTCATTATTGCTATTCCAACCGTTATCTTAGCTGGTCCAGTATTCACTAAGATTGCAAAGAAGTTAGTTCCAGCATCATTCACAAAAACAGGGAATATTGCTTCATTAGGAGAACAAAAAACATTTAAGCTTGAGGACACACCTGGTTTTGGTATTAGTGTATTTACCGCTTTACTTCCAGTTATTTTAATGTCCATTGCTACAATTATCACTTTGCTTCAAAAAACTTTGGGCTTTGAGGATAATAGTTTCCTAGCTATGATTCGCTTTATCGGTAATGCTGGAACTTCCATGTTAATCTCCTTATTATTTGCCGTGTACACCATGGGATTAGCTAGAAAAATCCCAATCAAAAATGTGATGGATTCTTGTACCACTGCAATCTCACATATCGGGATGATGCTTTTAATCATCGGGGGCGGCGGTGCCTTTAAACAAGTATTAATCAACGGGGGCGTAGGTGACTATGTAGCTGAGTTGTTCAAAGGAACTTCTTTATCACCAATCTTACTTGCTTGGATCATTGCAGCCATTCTACGTATATCTCTAGGATCTGCTACTGTGGCTGCGTTAACAACAGCTGGTTTGGTTATTCCGATGCTAGGTCAAACGGATGTAAACCTTGCACTTGTAGTACTAGCAACTGGTGCTGGTAGTTTAATTGCTTCTCACGTAAACGATGCGGGCTTCTGGATGTTTAAAGAGTATTTTGGTTTAAGCATGAAAGAAACATTTGCTACTTGGACATTGCTAGAAACGATTATTTCTGTAGCTGGATTAGGATTTATTTTATTACTAAGCTTGTTTGTTTAAAAGGAGTCGAAAGTTAGATGTACAATACCATTGGTGTCATTGGATTAGGAGTCATGGGAAGCAATATCGCCTTAAACATGGCTAATAACGGGGAAAAAGTAAGCGTCTACAATTATACAAGGGACTTAACCGATCAGCTTGTTCAAAAACTAGAGGGTCAGTCTATCCACCCTTTCTATGAAATTGAGAATTTTGTTCAATCGTTAGAAACGCCTAGAAAAATCTTTCTTATGGTCACGGCGGGTGCTCCGATTGATTCTGTGATTCAAGCCTTGCTTCCTTTTCTTGAGGAAGGCGATGTTATCATGGATGGTGGAAACTCCCACTACGAAGATACTGAACGCAGATATCAGGACCTAAAAGAAAGAGGAATTGGGTACCTAGGAATTGGAATTTCAGGTGGAGAGGTTGGGGCATTAACTGGCCCCTCCATCATGCCAGGTGGAGACCAGGAAGTGTATGATAAGGTCGCTCCTATTCTAACAAAGATTGCTGCACAGGTAGATGGAACTCCTTGCTGTGTATATATTGGACCAAAAGGTTCGGGTCACTTTGTCAAAATGGTCCATAACGGAATTGAGTATGCCGATATGCAACTGATTACCGAAGCGTATTCGTTTTTAAGAGATACCTTGTATTTATCTGTGGATGAAATTGCTGATATCTTTGAAACTTGGAATCAAGGAGAATTGAAGAGTTACTTGATCGAAATTTCCACTGAGATTTTAAGAAAAAGAGACGATTTAACTGGACTCCCACTGATTGATGTGATTTTAGATAAGGTCGGTCAAAAAGGAACAGGTAAATGGACGAGTATTCAAGCGATTGACAATGGAATTGCTACCTCCATCATTACTGAATCCCTGTTTGCTCGTTATGTTTCTTCATTAAAAGAAGAACGAGTGGCTGCTGAAGAAATGTTAGAAGGCCCATCCACACTGAACTTGAAACGAAACAAAGATATATATATTGAATACGTCCGACAAGCTTTATATATGGGTAAGATTTGTGCATATGCTCAAGGCTTCAACCAATATAAAGCGACTTCGGAGCTTTATGATTGGAATCTTCCATTAGAAGATATCGCGCTCATTTTCCGGGGTGGCTGTATCATTCGCGCGGAGTTCCTCAATGTCATTAGCGAAGCTTATAAAGAGAATCCACATCTTTCTAACTTGCTTGTTGCTCCTTTCTTTGCTGAAAAGGTGAAGAAATACCAACAAGGATTAAGAAATATCGTCTGTGAGGGAATTCAATCAGGGATCTCCTTCCCATGTTTAAGTGCTTCCCTCACCTACTACGATAGCTATCGTACTGGCCAGTCACATGCGAATCTCTTACAAGCCCAGCGTGATTATTTTGGAGCACATACGTATGAGCGAAATGATCGGGATGGAATTTTTCATACAGAATGGCAATAATAGTATTGGTGCTGGCCTTTGTGGTCATGCACCTTTTTCTGTATAATGACACCATGTAGGGTAAGGGGGAGGGGGAGACGAAATGAACCATCACAAATACGCAAAACTAACAATAATAGAAACTAGTGATACCCACGGACAGATCTTCCCTATTTTATATGGAACCAATACATACGAATCCATTGGTTTAGCCAAGATCGCTACCTATATCCGACACCTCCGTAGAACGGAAGAGAACACCCTTCTCATTGATAATGGTGATAGTATTCAAGGCACACCATTAACCTATCACTTTGCAAAAAAGCAAAGTCATTTACCTAATCCCGTGATACTAACTTTTAACAAACTATATTATGATGCAGCTATCATTGGAAACCATGAGTTTAACTATGGCCTGCCTACTCTAAAACAAGGCATTTCTGAAGCTCAATTTCCCTTTTTATCTGCCAATATACTTCACAAACAGACCCAAGAACCTTATTTTGGAAAACCCTACACGATAAAAATCTTCCCAGAAGGCATAAAGGTGGCCATATTAGGTTTAACCACACCTTATATACCGAACTGGGAAAAAGCAGAACATATAGAAGGATTAGAATTTGAGGATGCTGTGGCAAGCGCTAAAAAGTGGATCCCTCGCATCAAGGAACACGAACAACCAGACCTTTTCATTGTTTCCTATCATGGGGGCTTCGAAAGAAATCTCCATACAGGTGAACCAACCGAAGCAATCACAGGTGAAAACCAAGCCTATCAACTATGCCTAGAAGTAGAAGGTATTGATGTGTTATTAACGGGACATCAGCACCGCTTATTGGCCGATGAGCTAAACGGTGTAACCATCGTACAACCAGGAAACAGCGGAGCTTATATGGGACAAGTTAATATAGAGTTTACCATGGATTCTGATCATAAATGGAAGTGCATTTATAAAAAAGCCTCTCTTGTTCCGGTTAAGGAATGGAAAGAAGATGAGGAGATATTGCGATTGATACTACCTTACGAAGAGAAAACGCAAGCTTGGCTCGATCAACCGATTGGACATATTCAAGGCGATATGATCATAAAAGATCCCTTTCTTGCTCGTATACATGAACACCCTTTTATAGAATTTATCAACCATGTACAAATGGAAGCAAGTAACGTTGAGATATCAAATACCGCTTTGTTCAGCAATCATGCGATTGGCCTTCCAACGAACGTAACGATGAGGGATATTGTTTCAAATTATATTTATCCTAATACGTTGACGGTATTAGAGCTTACGGGCCAGGATATAAAGGACGGATTAGAAAAAAGCGCTACTTATTTTATCGTGAACGAACAGGGAGAAATAGCAGTAAATCCCCAGTTTATTGACCCAAAGCCACAGCATTATAATTACGATATGTGGGAAGGTATTCAATACACCATTGACGTTGGAAAACCAGTTGGTGAGCGAATTGTTTCTCTCATGAAGAATGGTGAAGCTTTGGACCTGAAGAAAATGTATCACGTGGTCATGAATAATTACCGAGCCACCGGTGGAGGGAACTATTCCATGTATAAAGGAAAGAAAGTCATCAGAGAAATTCAAACCGACATGACGGAACTGCTTGCTAATTATTTTTCCAAGAATGGAGCAATACAAGCTACCGTCAATGACAATTGGAAGGTCATTCGCACGTAAAAGCACTAAAGAGGCAATGATTCCTACTTTGCCTCTTAGCACTCTTACAGAAGAACAAAATTGACGGTGATTACAACCAGGATTATAGCAAAAATAATACCTATTCCTACTCCTATTGCGTTTGATTTTCTCGTATAACCTTTTAATTCCGTACTACTTATGGAACTGTCAATTTTACGAAAGCGAATGATAGAAGCGATATTTATAAATAACAGAATGACAAGTAGAAATATAACTAAAAAGGAGATCTCCCATTCAAAGGGTTGCTCTGTAGTACGACGGTTCAAGTAGGATTGCATAAACATTAAGCCACTCAGTATGATATTCCAAATGAAACTTGTTTTCCTTTCTTTGTACCATTCACTTCCCATTTTCCCCTTTTCATAAACAGCTACCTTCTCGAAAATCGGGATTACTGACTTAGTTGTGTCCCCTCTTACAAGCCCAACAATCCCTTGAAGTGCCAAAATTATACTTAATACAAGGAAAAATCGTGAGGAGGATATGGAAGCGACCTTAATTACAGTGAAAAATAATATTACACTTAAAAATATAAGAATGTTGGTGACAAGTAACTGCTTTAATCTCATATTGCTTATTTCTTTATCGTTCATTTGCGGCTCCCCCATTTCGATATGGAATCAATACGGTATCTACCTATCTTCTACGATTCCACTGCCAATATGGTGTCAAAATCTTCTATATTTCCCCTAAGATACCTGACTACGACACGACATACCCTTGTTAACATAAAATCAGACGCTTCATAAACGAATACTTTCCTTACTACACAGTCATTTTCCAACTAGAAAAAGCTAGCCAATTTTCTTGTTCCTTATAATCAGGCATCATTTTCCCAACTAGTCTCCAAAAAGAACGATCATGATTTAAATGCATCATATGACACATTTCGTGAACAACTACGTAATCGATTACCTTTTGTGGTGCCATCGCAAGCTTCCAGTTAAAAGTTAACTGCTGATTAGAATCACAAGTTCCCCATGTTCGATTGCTGTCATTAATGCGGATCCCTTTTGGCTTTATTTTAAAGTTGCTTTGATAGGTCTTGATGCTCTTCTCTACTAAGGTCTTACATTGCTGATAGTAGAATCGCTTTAGCGCCTGCTTAATTTTTTCTTCCTCTAACTCTTTTACATAGATATGCAGTTTATGATCTTCGAACTTCACATGATTCTGCGTAAGACTCGCGTCGTGAAAGATTTGGATGGGGTAAGTGTTTCCTAAATACAGAAAACTCTCTCCATGGTTATACATCTTTTCCTGTGGTCCAAGCTCTCTTGCCTTCATTTCCTTAGACTTTTCTTGAATCCAGTCCCATTTTTCTTCTATAAATAACAGCACATACTCATTGGGTGTTCCTTTAGGAGCCTGGACTTCAATATTTCCATAAACATCTATAGTAATTCCAATAGATTTACGTTTTTTGTAATTTAAATTGTAATTGATGGTTTCACCTGCATAGTTGTGTATCATGACATCACCTTTATCTGCGAAATGCTAGTATCCTTCATTTTATGATGATTCCTATATGATCTCAAGAGTCTTTGTATAAATGACATTTGTCATGTGATTTTCATGACATCCCTTACTAAAATCACCCTTTCCATGATTATACAATGAAAGTATCAAATCAGGAGGTGTTCAATTATGAACGAGGTCATCCGCTTAACTAATGTATCAAAAGCTTTCCAGCAAAAGACAGCTGTTAACCATATTAATTTTTCAATAAATAAGGGAGAAATAGTGGCCATTCTAGGGCCGAATGGAGCAGGAAAAACAACTACAATATCAATGATTTTAGGTTTACTAAAGCCATCAACGGGTAACATCCATATCTTTGAACAGCACCCCAAAAACAAAAATGTACGGGAGAAAATCGGTGTGATGATGCAGGAAGTTAGTATGATGCCTGGTTTAAAAGTTCACGAAATACTCACACTTATACGAAACTATTACCCTAGTCCCCTTTCACTTGATGAACTGATTGAAATAACCGGTTTGACAGAGCAAGATCTTAAAACACAGGCCGAAAAATTATCAGGCGGTCAAAAGCGTCGTGTGAGCTTTGCCCTTGCACTTGCTGGAAATCCCGATCTCATCATTTTTGACGAACCAACTGTAGGTATGGACATCTCATCAAGAAACCGGTTTTGGCAAACCATCCGGTCCCTAGCCAAACAAGGAAAGACCATTCTTTTTTCAACTCACTATCTGCAGGAGGCGGATGATGCAGCAGAACGGATTCTTCTATTTAATGATGGAAGGATTGTCGCTGATGGGACACCGTCGGAGATTAAATCAAAAATAACCAACCAAACTGTTTCATTCATCTTAGAACCTGACGTGTCATTCGAAACATTGTATCAATACCCAGAGATCAAACATATCAACCGAAATAATGGTCGAGTTTATGTTCATTCAACAAACGCAGACAAAGTATTAGCGATTCTTTTTCAAGAAAAGCTTGGCGCTCATGATATACAAATCGAACGTGGAAAATTGGAAGATGCTTTTGAACAGCTGACTAGTACAAATAAGGAGATTATATAGTATGAAAATATTCTTGTTGCAATGCAAAATGGAGATTAAACGAATCCTGAGAAATAAGTATTTTCTCTTTTGGTCTTTAGTCATGCCGATAATCTTTTACTATATTTTCACAAATGTAGTCAATACAAATCCAGAAAATCCTTCCGCATGGGACGCTCATTATTTAATGTCCATGACTGTATTCAGCGTCATGGGTTCTAGCATTATGACTCTTGGCATCCGAATGGTTCAAGAACGAGCAGAAGGCTGGTCTAAGTATATTCGCATGACGCCACTATCACAAAGTGTATATTTTGCAGCACAAATGATTGGTCAAACCTTCATTCATATGCTTTCCATTACAGTAATTTTTGCCTCCGGTGCCATCATTAATGGCGTATCCCTTTCTGCATTTGAATGGATTGCTAGCGGATTATGGATTTTATTCGGATCTTTACCCTTCCTAGCTATTGGAACATTAATTGGTTTAATGAAAAAAGTAGAAACAGCCGCTGGTATTAGCAATGTGCTATACATGGTTCTTGCGGTTACAGGTGGAATGTGGATGCCACTAGAGATTATGCCAGAGATGATGCAAACCATAGGAAAATCACTTCCCGCTTTTCATTTTGGAAGTGGTGCATGGGAGATTGTCCAAGGCGGAATGCCCAATTGGAAAAATTTTCTGATTTTGGTCACCTATCTTGCGTTGTTCATGTTACTATCGAAGTATATTCGAAGTAAACAAGAAGCGGTGTGATGAAATATGAAAAAGTCAATCGGGATCTTTCCAAAGCAATTTGGCTTTTTCCCCTATATCTTTTTGGTTTATGTTCTTTTTCCCATTAACTATTTACTTGCGGAAACTGGGACGAAGCAAATCATTGGTTTCGGTTTGGTACTCCTATTTTTAATTACGTACCGGCAGCTCTATTTTACAACTGGAAAAAGGGCATTCACTTATTGGCTAGCTGTTCAAATGTCGATTATTTCTATTTTTAGTTGCTTTTACGACCTTAATCATATTTTTCTAGGATTCTTCCCAGCTAACTTTATTGGATATTACCGGGAAAAGGTGAAATTTAAACGAGCACTCTTTAGTCTAATTGCTGTCCTTTTAGCTCCTTTTGTTTATCATTTTGTCGTGGGTAATATCCATTTTACGAAAGACATCCTTTATTTCGTTCCGTTTCTGATCATTATGTTCATTTCACCGTTTGGGATTCGCTCCATGAATCGAAGAATGGAGCTTGAACAGAAGCTTGAAAAAGCAAACCAGCATATTGAAGAGTTAGTGAAGCGGGAAGAAAGGGTACGTATTGCTAGGGATCTTCATGACACACTTGGGCATACCTTGTCATTATTGACTCTAAAAAGTCAGCTAGTTCAAAGACTAGTTACAGTAGATATCGATCGTGCTCGTAAGGAAGCTAAAGAAATGGAAGTGACTTCACGGACGGCTCTAAAGCAAGTCCGTGAGCTTGTATCGGATATGCGAACTACCACTATTGCTGAGGAAGTATTACAAGTACAGCAAATTTTGCGTGCTGCAGAAATTACGTACGAATATAATGGTTCATCTGACTTTTCTCTCATCCCACCTGTTACACAAAACATTGTGAGCATGTGCATTCGAGAAGCTGCAACCAACGTAGTAAAACACAGCAAGGCCACTCATTGTACCATTTCTATCTTACAATCTACTGAAAAAATGGACATTATCATTCACGATGATGGGACGGGCGTAGAGAAAAACAAACCCTTTGGAAATGGACTGAAAGGCATGGAAGAAAGGCTTGCTCTGATCGATGGTGGTCTCGAGCTTAACAACCACCATGGAACCATGTTAAAAATTATTGTCCCTATTATTAAAAAAGCAGAGCAAAGAGGAGCAATTGTATGATTCGATTATTTATTGCCGAAGATCAAAAAATGTTATTAAGTGCACTAGGCTCCCTTCTCGATTTAGAAAAAGATATGGAAGTGATCGGACAAGCGGTCAATGGAGAAGAAGCGCTCTCCTCTATCCTCAGACTAAAACCCGATGTTTGCTTGATGGATATTGAAATGCCAGTTCTTAGTGGATTGGATGTTGCTGAACAGCTTACACAAAGAGGCTCTCACAGTAAAGTAATTATCTTAACAACATTCGCTCGCCCTGGCTATTTCGAGCGTGCGGTTAAAAGTGGGGTGCATGGATACTTATTAAAGGATGGAGAGATTGACGAGTTAGCAGATGCCATTAGAAAGTGCATGACTGGAAAACGAATATTCAGCCCCGAGCTTACCTTTGACTTAATTCGTGAGGAAAATCCACTTACCGAACGGGAACAGCAAATTTTACGATTGGCGTCCTTAGGAAAAACCACAAAGGAGATCACTTCAGAGCTGTACCTTTCCTCTGGAACTGTAAGGAACTATATATCGGAGATCATTCAAAAACTTGAAGCTAAAAATCGCACAGAAGCAGCAAGCATTGCCAAGACAAAAGGTTGGATCTAACCTATATATAATTCCGGAAGGATCTTTCGTTGGTGAGGTCCTTCCGGTATTTTATTTTGGGATTTCTAAATCTACTGTGTTTAATATCATCACATGCTCCTGATCAATATCATCTACCATATAGCTATTTCCATTTACAGTTTGTTCTGGAAATGCTTCTTTTCCCGATTGATCATAAGGGATCCAACCAAAATAGGCATTTTGCAAAGGATAAAAGTCATTGAAGAATAAGCTAGATTGCCCTCCTCTATTCTCTATTAATATTGAATTTAAAACGAGAGCCCAATCCTTTGGTAAGTGTAATATTCCATAAGACTTTTCTCTTAATGAGATTTCCTTTTCCATTTGAATTCTTGGTGAATAATGTTCCACCCCATTGGTCATCACATAGTTTCTATTCCTAAGTAAGAAAAACTGAATCGCTTGCACCTGATCGTCCGGGTGCGCATTCCAAACAATGGCGAATGAAGTAGGATCATTTCCTTTTACCTTCCACACTTTCGGTTCACCTTTTGTATCAATTGAAATGACTTGCCATTTATGATTCCTCCAGCGCCAGTAGCTTAGTCCATAATCCTCATTGGCTGAGATATATGGGACAACCACGTGATGTGTGTCAACAAATAACGTATCTTGAATGACCTTTGCTTCTGCTTCTTCATAGGTCCTATTAATCTCTTGAACGATTTGCTCATTAGAGGGAAATGGTTTAGGCGGCCAAAAAAGGAACCAATAAACTAAAAAGGTAGTCAGTAATACAATACCGAAAGCGATGAGTAGCCACATATTCTTCTTTTTCACGATCAATTGACCTCCTCAAGAAACGAATCGGCTGATCTAAAATAAAACTCCTTATTCTGTGTTTTAATTAATAATCCTTTTCCATCATTTTCAATATAAATAACTGGGCTTTTCCCACTGCCCCACTTTGCGTTCACCCCTGTAAGTTGATAAGGGAATCGTTCATCTCGTTCATTAGATTCCATTTCCATATAGGTCTCTTCATACCAATCTTGAATATATACCATTTCAACCGTCATATTAGGGAGTTGATTCTCTAAGTCTACTTTATTTATCTTTTTCTCTGGTGCAGAAGGGTGAATGGGAAGCAGAGAAGCATTTTCGATACTCGATAGATAGGTAGTTGCTTCCTTTTCAGGATAAAATGCATGCTGCAGGGGTACTACAAGTAACGTCGTTGCTATGAAAATCACATTCGCCCCATAACCTACCCAAGCATATAATCGGTATCTCTCCCATCTTCCTTCTTTCTTCTTTAAAACAAAATATAATATCCAGACACCAAGTGGTAATATAGGAACCATGACTACTGTATCAAACATGGGCCAATTTATATTAAATGAAAAAAGCCCTATGAGTAAAACGACGATCACTTTCCATATTTTTAGTTTAATAGCCTTTTTTTGATAGATTTGAAAAGAGATAAATCCAATACTTACCCATGCTATAAGATTTAAGATGAAGATAATTATGTTAAAAGTAAAGTCTATAATCATTGATCCAACCCTCCGTTATTATTTCGTCACAAAGTAAACACCGTTATTTCCCAATTTTACCATATGAGGTGTTACAATAACTTTATTCACTGGTGAAAGGATGGATTCTTTTGCTTATAAAAAATATCCTAATTCCATTATTATTTATTGGCATATTGTATTTACTATACAGATGGAGTAAAGAACTTGAAAATCGTAGTTTTACTGTGTTTATATAT
>WTKE01000068.1 GCA_011524525.1 Bacillus sp. (in: firmicutes)
TTCAACACTAATCATTTTTGTTGACGTATGATTTGTTTAGTTTTCAAAGAACAATTTTATCGTATCGCTCAGAGGCGACTTTATTAATATATCACAGCGTCACTATCATGTCAACACTGTTTTCAAAAAACATTTCCGTCAGCTACAAAATCATTTTAACGACATTTCGTAGCGACGGATATTAATATAACAAGAATCAAAGCTCAGGTCAACAGAAAATTGATGTTTTTTTACGATAATTTTTCAGCAACTTTATAATATCTATGAAAAACACCTTGTCCCTTTGTTTCCTGATTAACAACCTCAATATACCCTTTTTCTATTAAGTACTCTAATAACATACTTAAGTCTACCGAGTACTCTTTCAGCTCATCATGACTTAAGATTTCTTGGAACGTCCAAACATCCTTTTGTGCTAAGGCTTCTTGAAGATGCATTATGCCTACTTTTGTTCTTGAATGAATAAGGAACTCACTTGCTAAAAATAAAAGTTCGAGCCTTTTTTCAATGGATTCTTCACTCGAAACTAGCTCTGAATACAATTTGTAAATTTCCGGTTCAATTTGTTTTACCTGGTGCCAAACGGTCACTTCAGGATGAAAGCCATTTTCGATTACAGCAAGTCTTGCTAAATGATGAAGAGAGTGAACCACATGATTATATGCATCTAAATGATGTTTATTTTCAAAGAAGGCCTTTCCGTCCATATAGCGCCGAATCAGTCTTGCAAATTCGAGTCCCATCTTTACCTTCCTACCATAGAAAGGAAATTCCATAAGCTCTTTTTTCAAGTTATGAAGGTACTCATTACGATCAAATTGAATTTTTCCGTTATAAAACCAGTCAAAGATTTTTCGGTTTGTACCAAGAAGAATCCATTCATTAATTTGCGCTTCTGTTACAACATGTAAAGCTGCCTTTTTATTTTCATAGGTGTAATGTTTAATAAAAACTGCTTGTTCCGCTTCCTTTACAACAATAAGTAAAACAGCATCAAACGTATCTGTAGTAGGAATGGATTTTTGTTTTTTCTCTATAAATAAAACACCAAGGGTATTTGCTTGGCTTGCCCGCTCCTGATATAAAGGACGGAGAAAGTCTTCCATAGGAATTCCTCCCAATTCTTGATAGGCTATAATTTCGACGTCGAACATGAAACTCCTTCAAAATAAAAAGTCAAATTTCGACACAGACTCCCTTATTATATATTTATCTCAACAATAATGGTATGATATATTTAGCTTTTAGGAGGGAATAAAAATGGGTAAATACTCTAGCAAAATTAACAAAATTCGTACTTTTGCGCTAAGCTTAATTTTTATTGGATTCATTATTATGTATATAGGAATCTTCTTCAGAACTGCTCCTTTAGTTATGACTTTCTTTATGCTTCTAGGACTTTTATCAATTATTGCGAGCACCGTGGTGTATTTCTGGATCGGAATGTTATCTACGAAGACCGTTCAGGTAGTTTGTCCAAATTGCCAGAAAACCACTAAGGTATTAGGTCGAGTAGATATGTGCATGTATTGCAACGAACCGCTTACTCTTGATCCAACCTTAACTGGTAAAGAATTTGATGAAAAATATAACCGTAAAAACAGCAAAAAAGCTGACATGTAAGTCAGCTTTTTTTATTTGCATCTTTTTTGCTTAATGAGCTTCTTTAATAGCACAATCCGGACAAGTTCCGTAAATCTCCATACGATGGTGACTTACTTTAAATCCTGTAACATGAGATGCTAATTGTTCTACTTCATCAAGACCCGGATAGTGGAAGTCAACGATCTTTCCACACTTTTCACAAATTACATGATAATGATGGGTTGTAATAAAATCGAACCTACTTGATGCATCACCGTAAGTAAGTTCTTTTACAAGTCCAACCTCGCGGAATACTCGTAAATTATTGTAAACTGTAGCCACACTCATATTAGGGAATTTTCCTTCAAGAGCTTTATAAATATCATCAGCAGTCGGGTGTGACATGGAGTTTATTAAATATTCAAGTATCGCATGACGCTGGGGAGTAATACGGACTCCAGTTTCTTTTAAAGTGTCAAGCGCTTCTTTCAATTGATGCGACACCGCCATGCACCTCTTTCCTAGTAAAAATTATTACTTTATAATATTTACAATTAGTGTACTAATATGTGTTATACTTTGTCAATATTCCTGCAGTGTAAATGATAAATAATTATTCTTTTATATTAACTAGAACATCATTTATACCTTTCTTACTATTCACATATCTTCCAGCGACAAATAACAAATCAGATAGGCGATTTAAATAGGCAATTATCATTGGGTTTACTTGGTCGATATCTACTGCACACCTCTCTGCCCGCCTTACAATTGTCCGTGCCATATGAAGGGATGCGGCCGCAGCATTCCCCCCTGGCAAGATAAATTTTTTCAATTCTTTTAGCTTCTCTTCCCACCGATCAATACACACCTCGAGTTCCCTTACATGTTCTTCCGTTACTGTGCTAGTCACTTTCTTTCCTATTGGTGTAGCAAGTTCAGCTCCAACATAAAAAATAGTCGTTTGCACATGACTAAGTGCTTCTTTTATATCCTTCTCTGCTTCTTGATCATCTAGAACCAAAAGACTTAAGGCAAGACCAATCGCTGAGTTCGCTTCATCACATGTTCCATACGCTTCCACTCTTAGATCACTTTTCTTTACACGTTCACCATAAAGCAACGAGGTTTTTCCTTTATCACCTGATTTTGTATAGATTTTCATACCTCACCTCTTTAAGTTAATTTACCTTATTACTATATGTATGTGGTTGATATTTCAATTTATTCAAGAGAATGACTAGCACACACATAAAAAAAACAGGCTATGATTAGCCTGTTAAAAAGTATCTGAGGAGGTATGCCCTAATATAATGTATTCACTACTTGTTTATTTGAATGGACAATAGCCTTTATATAGAAAATTAGGCTGTAATTTTTTCTTTTAAGAATTGTAATGCCTGTTCCACATGACCTTTCACAGACACTTTCCTCCATTCCTTCACTACCACTCCTGCTTCATCAAGAATAAAGGTTGAACGCTCAATGCCCATGTATTCTTTACCAAAGTTCTTTTTTAGTTTCCAGACACCAAATGCTTCTGACAATCTTTGATTTTCGTCTGCTAATAATAAAAAGGGAAGATCATATTTATCAATAAATTTTTCATGTCTACTCATTGGATCTGTACTTACGCCAATAATAACCGCGTTCAAGTCAGCAAAGCTTTCATGCTGATCACGAAAATCACAAGCTTGCGTCGTACAGCCTGGCGTCATATCCTTTGGGTAAAAATACAACACAATATTCTTCCCCTTAAAATCTGAGAGACGAACGGTCTCTCCATTGCTAGCAGGTAATTCTATATCCGGTGCTACTTTTCCTATAACATCCATATTTACCCCTCCAATAATTTATATAAAGTTAGCCTATCTAACTTACAACTAAAATACAACTTTGGAGGGGCTTATAATTAGTTCTTTTCCATATCAATGACTGCTCTTGCTACAAAGGCAGCGGGAATTGTATACCCTATCAAAGCTTGAAACACCGCTATCCCCCGCGCGATACCAACCGGGGAAATATCACCATAACCTACTGAGAACAGGGTAATGGCACTAAAATAAATACTTGTTGCTAATCTTTCTATATAATGAAAGGACTCTGCTTGGTTCGTTTCAAGCAATACGTCGTGACCATGCATTTCTAATAATAAATATAACAAGCCAAACCCAATGGTTACTGTTGCATAAATAAAGGCTAGAAAGAGAAAATTTTCGAAAGACACCTGTTTCCCTTTTATTTTATTCGGGACAAATAGCAGTCGTAAGCTCATAAAAAGACAAACGAAAATAATTAGTAAAGACAGAGTAAATATCATATTCTTATCCTCTTTTCAAAATAACTCCTTCACTTTACTATACGCGCCTTTCAATTATGATATGACTGCATGTACACGTTCTTTAGTTCCCAGCTCCTCGATATCTTTTAACCCCCTCGTTCCATACAAATACAGATATGACAAAAAACACAACTCCAATAACCGGGGTCAAAAAGGAATACACATACCATTCTTCTCTTCTTAAGAAAAACGCTGCTGGGTAAACTCCGACAAATGCAAAAGGAAGAATCCATGTGAGCACAAAGCGAATTACCGAATTATAAATATCTACCGGGTACCTTCCATAATTTCCAATATTGTACATCATCGGCATAATCGATGTTCTTGCATCTGCCCAGAAGCTGATACAGGCGATAAGAATAAAAACACCTGCATACACAAGAGCTCCTCCTGTTACAAAAACTAAGAACAAAAATGGATCATACCAATTGATAGAAAGTCCAAGACGCGCACCAGCATATGCCATAACTACAAAACCTGTAATCGCGCCGAATAAAGATTCCAATTCCATTCGTTCAAGAACAATTTGAAACAAGCTGTGTATTGGTCGTGTTAAGATTCTATCCAACTCACCTTTTACTATATATCTCTCGTTGAAATCCCAAATATTAAAGAAGGACGAGAATAAAGCAAAAGGCACAAGGAAGAAACCATAAATAAAGATAATTTCATCCCGACTCCAGCCGTTTAAAAAGTCTGTATGACCAAAAACAACAATAATGAAAATTAAATTTACTGCTTGAAAAAGCAAATCTGACACTAGTTCAACAACCAAGTCTGAACGATATTGAAGTCTAGTTTTCAAATATTGACCAATATATTGTGCAAGCATTTGTAAATAAAACATCCTATTACCCTCCTTGGATGACAAGCATTTTCTTGGCTAATATCCAAAGAGCCTGTATTGGAACTATTAAGATTAACACCCACAAACCTTGTAGGACTATTGCTTGTATGGTCTCACTAAAGGAGAAACCATTTGTAAATATCATGCTTGGCACATAACTGATTCCCTGAAAAGGGAGAAACTTAAGCACCTCTTGAATTCCTTGAGGAAAAAAACTGAGCGGTAATAAAAGTCCAGAAAACAAATCAATAATTACCCGCTTCGCTCTTATGAGACCTGTATTATTAAATAAGAAAAATGTAGTCATTCCTGTTAATAAATTAATTTGTGTATTTATTAAAAAACTTAAGACAATGGAAACAAAAAAGAGAGCCCACGTGTAAATATCTGCCGAAAACCGAATGGGGAAAATCAACGAAACGATAAGCATTCCAGGGACAGAAAAGAAAAATAAACGGAAGATCCCTTCACCTAAACCCTGCATCGTCTTCATCGTTAAGTAATTATAAGGTCGAATTAATTCAACAGCTACCTTTCCTTCCTTTATTTCCATAGCCATTTCACGGTCAATATTATTAAAATAAAATGCCCGCGCCATCCAAGCGACCGCAACATAAGTAGTCATCTGGAGAACCGACAAGCCCTCAATTGTCTCCTTTCCCCCATAAATTGCTTTCCATAAAAAATAATAGGCACCGATATTAATACTATATATTAAAATACCTGTGTAATAATTTGTACGGTACGCTAACATCATTAAGAATCTTATTCGAATCATCTCAATATACTTATCCATACTATACTTCACCTTTCTCATAAATCTTACGGATAATCTCTTCAGTTGAAACCTCCATAATCTTCACATCTTTGATTTGAAAGGAAGAAATAACTGTGGCAATTAAATCTGAGACAGCATTCGCTTCATCGGTTGTATAGGCAGTAAAAAGCTGTTCTTTCTCCTCTAACTCCCATTTAACAGGTAGCTCTCGTGTTACATTCTCTAAAACCACAAGCTCAACACCCTCTAAAAATTGAAATTGAACCTCTTTTCCTTCACCCCATGTTTCTTTTAAATCTTTTAACGCACCATCGTAAATAATATTACCTTCATCAAGCATAACGACACGGTCACAAAGTGCCTCAATATCTGTTAAATCATGAGTTGTTAACAAGATGGTTGTATTATATTTCTCATTTATTTCCTTTAAGAAATCACGAATTTTTAATTTTACAAGCACATCTAATCCAATGGTTGGTTCGTCCAAGAATAATAGTGGGGGATTATGGATGAGAGCAGCAGCAAGCTCACAGCGCATCCGTTGGCCTAATGATAACTTTCGAACAGGCTTATCCAGAAGTGGTTCAATATCCAGTGTTCGAATGACATGCCCCATGTGACGGTCATACTCTTCATCGGAAACCTTATACACCTTTTTTAATAAACGAAAGGACTCTTGAACAGCAATATCCCACCAAAGCTGTGAGCGCTGTCCAAAAACTACACCAATTGTCTGAACAAAAGCCTCCCGCTCTTTATGAGGATTCATTCCATTTACTATCACTTCACCTGCAGTAGGTGTTAATATGCCGGTTAGCATTTTAATTGTTGTCGATTTACCCGCTCCATTCTCACCGATATAACCAACCATTTCTCCTTGCTTAACGGAAAAGGAAATATCATTAACCGCATGGAGCACTTTATAATTCCTTGAGAATAAGTCTCTAAACGCTCCCTTTAGACCCGAACGTGAAGAATACGATTTAAATTCTTTTCTTAACCCATGTACTTCAATAGCATTTTTCATCTTGTTTCCTCCATATCTATCAAACACAAACCTTAGTGTACCCAAACCACTATCTCTTCTCAACCAAATACACTTATCTGAAAAATTTGCTATAGTTGTACGAAGAGGATAAATGACAAAAACATGCTAAAATAAGGTCATTCAATTTAACTAGGAGGATTAACATGCACTTTACGAATTCTGAACGATTACATAATGAAGCATTAGAGGTTATTGTCGGCGGGGTCAATAGTCCCTCCCGTTCGTATAAAGCCGTCGGAGGCGGTGCACCCGTGGTTATGGAGAGAGCAAACGGTGCTTATTTTTGGGACGTGGACGGCAACCAATACATTGATTATTTAGCTGCTTACGGTCCCATTATCACCGGACATGCACACCCTCATATTACGGAAGCCATAAAAAAAGCAGCTGAATCTGGTGTATTATACGGAACCCCTACTCCTCATGAGGTAAAGTTTGCAAAAATGCTTCAAGAGGCAATGCCAAACTTAGAAAAGGTTCGATTTGTTAATTCTGGGACAGAAGCAGTTATGACGACCATCCGTGTTGCTCGTGCTTATACAGGGAGAGATAAAATCATTAAGTTTGCTGGCTGTTATCACGGACACTCCGACCTTGTTCTGGTTGCTGCAGGGTCAGGACCATCTACTCTAGGCACTCCAGATTCAGCGGGTGTACCAAAGTCCATCGCTCAAGAAGTGATTACTGTTCCATTTAACGATATCGAGCCATTTAAGGTAGCTTTAGAAAAATGGGGCGATGAAATAGCAGCTGTTTTAGTTGAGCCGATCGTCGGTAACTTCGGAATTGTTGAACCAGTAGAAGGATTCCTACAACAAGTAAATGATTTAACTCATGCAGCAGGCGCTCTTGTTATTTATGATGAGGTAATTACCGCTTTCCGTTTTATGTACGGTGGTGCACAAGATTTATTAGGGATCCAACCTGACTTAACGGCATTAGGAAAAATTATTGGTGGCGGACTTCCAATCGGCGCATATGGAGGTAAGAAAGAAATTATGGAAAAGGTTGCACCACTAGGTCCTGCATACCAAGCAGGTACGATGGCAGGGAACCCCGCGTCAATTCTTTCAGGAATAGCTTGTCTAGAAGTGTTAAAACAAGATGGAGTGTATGAATATTTAGATGGATTAGGTGCCATGCTAGAGGAAGGAATTCTACAAGCAGCGAAGGAACACAACATCTCTATCACCATTAACCGCTTAAAAGGAGCATTAACAATTTATTTCACGGACGAAAAGGTTATTAATTACGAACAGGCCGAAAACACTGATGGAGAGATGTTCGGGAGATTTTTCAAGCATATGCTTCACCAAGGAATTAACCTGGCACCATCTAAATATGAAGCATGGTTTATTACAATAGCCCATACACAAGACGATATTGAGGCAACCATTCATGCGGTTAACAATGCCTTCGATCTATTAAAGGGCGAATAATTATTCATATTTTTATACATTGCGGAACTTTACAAAAGTTCCGTTTTTTTCTATTTACTCATTGTAAACGCTTCCATCACTAGTATAATACCCTTAATTTCCAATATTTTTTCCTTTCTCCCTATCCAACTTTTTGCATATTTAATTGATTTCTGAAAATTCATATGATATTATAAATTAAACAATTTTTGTTTTATGCTAGACCGTTCTTGTAGCCAGTGTAACTTCCCAAAGAAGGTAAAGATCAAGGTAAGTTAAACCCCACCTTAATACACTGACTCGCTAAAACAACGCTTGTATCCGCAATTATTTCAATTCAATTTTTACAAATAGATCTTTGATCAGGAGGTGAAACGGCTTTTAGGGACTAAACATTCCCGATTAGCCGAATAGTATGACAGAACAATGGACCCCTTCTTTATTTAAAGAATTCTACCGCGAAGAACATGATGCTTGCGGTATTGTATCGACCTTAGAAAAATCAAATAAGCCAACAAGAGAAAATATCTTTAGTTGTATTAATGCACTTGTCACCATGAATCACCGTGCGGGATTTATTAACGGAGAAGGCGATGGAGTAGGTATTCACATTGATATCCCTAAAGCATTATGGAAAGAAAAGCTAACTAATGCAGGAGCTGACCAAAGCATCGTTGACAACGACAACTTTGTCATAGGTCATATCTTTATTAGTAGTAAACACACTCCTGAAGAAATTAAATCAGACTTGATTGCTAAATTAAAAGATTCTAATTTTACTATTGTTTTTGAATCAGACGAAGTAACAAATTCTTCTGCACTAGGTCCTATTGCCATTCAAGAGAATCCCGTGTTCTGGCAGTTTGCTGCTTTAGCAGATGTTTCCGGCCAAGAGCTTTCTAACAAGCTTTTTAATCTAATTATCGATTTTGAAAGAAATGAAAATGTACATGTAGCATCCTTAAGCCAATACCATGCTGTATATAAAGTCATGGGTGCTGGCGATATTCTACCTAAGTACTATGCTGACTTAGCAAATCCTATTGTTGCTTCTACAATGACACTTGGACACAACCGTTATTCAACTAATACTTTGTCTAGCTTTTTCCGTGTTCAACCTTTCAGCGTTCTTGGACACAATGGGGAAATTAACACCATTGCAAAGCTAAGAGACGAAGCACGTTTAATCGGTGTACCTCTTGTAAAAGATGGTAGTGATTCACAAGACTTGAGTAGAACAATGGAAACATTGATTTGTCGTGATGGATACTCCCTTTTCGAGGCACTAGATCTAGTCTTTCCTCCAATTGTGAATGAAATCAAAGCATATCCTGAACATTTACAAGACTTATATACTTATATGCGTGAGGCGTGGGGACATTTCGCTCAAGGACCTGCTGGAATTGTCTCTCGTTTTGGTGACGAAGCAGCATTTAGCGTCGATGCCCTTGGATTACGTCCGCTTTGGATGCTTGAAACAGAAACGTCTTATCTGTTCTCTTCAGAACCTGGAATCATTCCATCAAGTGAGTATGTAAATGAACCAAAACCATTAGCACCAGGTGAAAAAGTAGGTTTCAAATGGGATGGCGACAATTTAAAGCTTTATGAACATGATCATTACCAAGCAGCTGTATACGAAAGATTTTCTAGTCGTTGTGACATTAAGGATGCGAGACTACGTCTAGATGCACCAGCTCTTGAAAAAAATGTATCAATGAACTACCCAACAAAATTACACAACGGACAATACAAAGCATTTGGCTGGGAGCGTGACCACGTTCAATTAGTAGAACAGATGGCTGAAAAAGGTGTAGAGCCAATTCGTTCTTTAGGGCATGACTCACCATTAGCTTCTTTAAATCCTGATCGTAAAAATCTGGCTGACTATATTAAAGAAAGCGTAGCGGTTGTTACAAATCCAGCAATCGACCGTGATCGTGAAACCGAACACTTCTCCACTCGCGTAATCATCGGCCAAAGACCTTCTTTATTTGAAAATAATCAAAAAGGTAATGTAGTAGAATTAACTACTCCTATTTTAATAGAAGGATCAGCTGGTTATGAGATTAGTAAAGAGCTAAATCAACCTAGTTATGATCAGCTAACGAATCATTTTGGACAACAAAAGCTTGTAGCTTATATCTCAACAACTATTAAGACTGATGAGACAGTTGCTGAAGCACTTTCTCGACTACAATCTGAAGCGGTTGAAGCTGTAAATAGCGGAAAAACACTTCTAGTCCTTGACGATAACCAAGCACATCATGATGGTCAGTTATGGCTTGATCCTCATTTAGCAACGTCAGCTATTGATCAAGCACTTGTAAAAGCAGAAATTAGAAGAAATTGTTCCCTTCTCCTTCGTTCTGCTTCTATCCGTTCTTTACATGATGTGATTGTTGCATTTGGCCTTGGAGCAGATTTAATTAGTCCTTACTACATGTTTATCACCGTATTAGATGAATCAATAAAGCCATTGGTGAACCTATACTCTGCCCTTACAAAAGGACTTGAGAAGGTCATCTCTACAATTGGTATCCATGAGCTACGTGGATATAGCCGCTTGTTCTCTGCAATCGGCTTAAACGACGAAATTGCAAACGCACTTAAAGTCGTGAATTTCTTTGGTTCTGAGCAATCTGTGCATAATTTTGCAACACTAAAAGAAGATGCCATTGCAAGAGCCAATGACTATCATAATGAAAAAGAAAGAATCGGAAAAACATTCAACCTCTTCCCGCGTATTTGGAAGGCAATTGGAGAAGTTGCTTCCACTGGAGACTATACTCCATTAAAGGAGAAAATCTCTGAGCAAGAAGAGCAGAATCCAGTTACGATTCGTCATTTAACTAGTTTAAAGAAAGTAAAGTCTACTGTAAAAGCAGCAGATGTTAGCTTAAAAGTAGGAGATCATGATCTTCCATTCGTAATCGCTTCTATGTCTTTCGGTTCTCAAAATGAGATTGCTTTCCGCGCTTATGCTGAAGGAGCAGACCGACTGAACATGGTCAGCTTAAATGGCGAAGGTGGAGAGATTAAGGATATGCTTGGTAAGTATCCACGTACACGTGGACAGCAGGTAGCTTCGGGTCGTTTCGGAGTTAATGCTGAATTATTAAACTCTTCAAACCTACTTGAAATTAAAATTGGTCAAGGTGCGAAGCCTGGTGAAGGTGGTCATTTACCTGGATCAAAGGTTACTGCTAAAATTGCTGAAGCACGTAATGCAACGATCGGTTCTGACTTAATCTCGCCTTCTAATAACCATGATATTTATTCAATTGAAGATTTGGCACAAATGATTCATGAATTAAAAACAGCTAACGACAAAGCAAAAGTGGCTGTAAAAGTTCCTGTTGTTCCAAATATCGGAACTATCGCAGTTGGTATTGCAAAAGCTGGAGCAGACATTATTACCCTAAGTGGATTTGATGGTGGAACAGGTGCTGCAAGAATTCATGCCCTTCAACACGTTGGGCTTCCAGTAGAAATCGGTGTTAAAGCAGCTCACAACGCCCTTCTTGAAGCAGGACTGAGGGAGCATGTAGAGCTTTGGGCTGACGGTGGAATTAAGAGTGTTCAAGACGTCATTAAGGTCATGCTCCTTGGAGCGAACCGTATCGGCTTCGGAACACTTTCTATGATTGCTATTGGATGTACCACTTGTCGTGGATGTCATCTAGATACATGTCACGTTGGAATTGCGACTCAAATCGATTCTGAAGCACAAGCTAAAGAACATGGTTTAAGACGTTTCGTTCCTAGACAATCTGACTTAGCAGTCCAAGCGATTGTAAACTTCTACACAGCATTTGCCAATGAGCTGAAGGAGCTTACTGCATCACTTGGAGTAAGAAATCTACAAGACATCGTTGGTCGCTCTGATCTACTTGAGCAAACAAAGGGTCAAGATCAACTAAACTTAACTTATTTGTTAAAGCCTCTTGAAATTGGTCAGCTTCATCATAAGGAAGCAGCAGCTACTGCTGAAGAAAAGCAGCTTCAAGTTGCAGTTGGTGCAGAGTATTTAGATGCAAGTGTTGATGAGTTACATCAATCTCGTGAGTTCCATAGTGTTACTTCTGAACAAAGAGTATTAGGTAGCCGTGTGTCTTGTCACCGCGTTCGTGGTCGCTTAGATGGATCATACCGTAGCCTCCCTCCTGTTCAATTGAAATACAAGAAAGGCTCTATCCCTGGAAATGGCTTAGGTGCTTACAACAGTGATGGAATCAGTATTGAAGTTAACGGTGGCGCACAAGACGGTACAGGTAAGACATCTGTTGGTGGAAAGATCCTTATCTTTAAAGCCCAAGGGAAAAACGGCAAATACTTGAATGGTTCCGTTGGTAAAGGATTTGGATACGGAGCACAGCATGGTCTATTAGTTGCACAAGGCAATGCCGATGCTCGTGCGGGAATTCGTTTGTCTGGTGCTGATATCATTATCGGTGGTCAAGTGACGAAACCAATTCCAGCTAATGAAAATGGAAATATCGGTGCAAGAGCAAATATTAAAGGTTTTGCCTTTGAATACATGACAAACGGCCGTGGTCTTGTTCTTGGTGACCCAGGTCCATGGATTTGTGCAGGTATGACTGGTGGAGTTGTATACTTGAGACATCAGCCAGAAATGGGATTAACAAAAGATGCGTTACAACGAAGAATTGCAAAAGGCGCTAAGATCTCAATCACTAACTTAACAGAAGAAGGCAAGCAAGATATTTCGGAACTATTAGGTCAATATGTTGCATTGCTTCAAGAGCAAGGTCAAGAAGAAGAAGCCAATCAACTTGCTGAGCTTTTAAAACAACCTGAACAGCACTTCGTTCAAGCAGTACCAGTTAAAGAGCAAGCTGATCCATCTGTTTCTACAGAGTGATTTTTAAAAGAGCTTGTACAAAAAAATGCCCCTCTTTGCGGGCATTTTTTTTTGTAATAAAAGCTTACAAAATAATATTGCATAAAAATCATAAAATATATAAAAAATCATATAAATAACCCTTGAACTTACATTTTAATCACTGTATAGTACATTATTGTTATAAAAACTTATCAGTAGTAGGAAAGGAATTATTTACTTATGAAGCTTGGCGCCCGCATTCTAAAGACGGGAATTGCAATTGTTTTATCTTTGTTTCTTGCGGAGGTTTTCCAATTACCTTCTCCTGTTTTCGCAGGAATTGCTGCAATTTTTGCTTTACAACCAACCGTATATCGATCTTATTTAACCATTATTGAACAAGCACAAGGAAATTTAATTGGTGCTGTTATTGCCGTATTATTTGTATTAGCACTTGGAAATAACATAGTGATCATTGGACTTGCAGCTATTATTGTCATTATAATCAATCTTAAATTAAATATAGAAAAAACCATTCCACTTGCACTTGTTACCATTATTGCAATTATGGAAAATCCCGGTGATACATTTATTGAATTCGCGATTATTCGTTTTTCTACAATTATGCTTGGAATTTTCGCTGCCTTTATGGTCAATTTAGTATTCCTTCCACCTAAATACGAAAATAAGCTATTCTTTAAAATCTCAAATATGATGGATGAAATCACACGTTGGATACGCATGAACACAAGAAATGCCTCAGATCATCATTTGCTAAAGAATGATATTGAAAAATTAAAGGATATGTTGATCAAACTCGATCAGTTATATATTTTATATAAAGAAGATCGAAATTATTTTAAAAAGAATGATATTGTCAAGGCTAGGAAGCTTGTTATTTATCGTCAAATGATTTCGACAACCAAAAGAGCACTCAATGTGTTAACGAGGCTTCACCGCTATGAAAATGAACTCTCTCAACTACCAGAAGAGTTTAAATTAGAACTTCAGCAGCAACTTGATTGTTTAATTGATTCACATGAACAAATTATGTACCGATTTGCCGGTAAAGGGAAAATGCCACCCAATCACGAGGTAGGCAACTTCTGTTTGAATAGAAAGGATCTATTTAATTTATTTCTTTCCCAACAAGATAAATTGAATGAGCACGAAAATGATCATGTTTTCTTTCATACGATGCAAGTCGTTTCCGCAATGGTTGAATACGACGAAACGTTAGAGCATCTAGATGTTCTCGTTAACAGTTTCCATTCGTATCATAAAGAAGTCAATGAAGTGAATTTCGAGGAGGTTCAAGATTAAAATAGGTAAAAGCAGCTGATTTTTGTCAGCTGCTTTTTGTTAGTTCTTCATTCGAGGGTCTAGTGCGTCTCGTAAACCATCCCCCATTAAGTTAAATCCAAGAACAGTCAACATGATGGCAAGTCCAGGGAATATCATTGTCCACGGTGCTTGAATTAGAAATGTTCTTGCATCCGCTAGCATTTTCCCCCATTCAGGGTTTGGCGCCTCCGCTCCTAGTCCTAAAAAACCTAACGCTGCCGCTTCAATAATGGCAGTTGCTATTGCTAAGGTTCCTTGTACAATAATCGGAGCCATACTATTCGGCATCACATGATGAAATAAAATACGAGAGTTTTTCATTCCAACGGCTTTTGCTGCCATAATATATTCTTCCTGCTTAACCGTTAATACTCTTGAGCGTATTAAACGACCAAAGTTTGGAATATTGATAATGGCAATCGCAATTAGTGCATTACGTAAAGATGGACCAAGCACAGCCACGATTGCAATTGCTAGTAGTATACTTGGAAAAGCTAGCATAATATCAAATGTTCTAGAGATAATTGTATCAACCCACTTACCATAATAACCTGCTAATATTCCTAGTAGACAGCCCACTACGATTGATCCTAAAACGGCTAAAAAACCGACCCATAAGGAGATTCTTGCCCCATATACTACTCTTGAGAAAATATCGCGGCCAAAATCATCCGTTCCGAACCAATGATCACTCGACGGTGGTAACAAACGGTTAGATAGCATTTGCTCCTTAAATGTATATGGTGCAATTAAAGGTGCAAATATGGCTACCAAAATAAAGAATATAACGATAAACGCTCCAATTACTGCAAGCTTATTCTTTTTAAAGCTGATCCAAGCTTCCAGCCAAGGTGAAACAACCTTCTCGTCTGTTCCCATAATGGGCTGATCATTTTTTTGTGTTGAAAGTTCCATTGAAGCCCCTCCTTTCAATTAATGGTACTTAATTCGAGGATCTATCGCTGCATACAATAAGTCGATGACTAAGTTAATCATGACAAAGATAAATGCAATAACGAGTACTCCAGACTGCACTACCGGATAGTCACGGTATCCAATCGCTTCATAAATATAACGACCAATTCCCGGCCAACTAAAAATTGTTTCAGTAAGGATTGCACCACCTAATAGTAGCCCTGTTTGTAGTCCTATTATGGTCAAAACTGGAATGATAGCATTTTTTAATGAGTGCTTGTACACAACCCAAAACATCTTTAATCCTTTTGCACGTGCTGTACGGATAAAGTCTGAGCGCATAACCTCAAGCATGGTTGAACGTGTGATTCTTGCTATGATTGCCATTGGAATGGTGGCTAACGCGATACTAGGAAGGACAAGATGTTTGATCACCTCAACAAGCTGGTCTGTTCGCCCTTGAATGATAGTATCTATAATATAAATATTTGTTATAGCAGAAACCGGGTTTCTTACTTCCTCTCTGCCCGAAGTTGGCAGCCAATCTAAATTAATAGCAAATACCCATTGTTCCATTAAACCAAGCCAAAAGATTGGCATGGATACACCAATTAACGCTAATACCATCGCTACATAGTCAAACCATGAATTTTGGAACCATGCACTGATTATTCCTGCATTAACACCAATCACAACTGCTATTAACATCGCACAGAAGGATAGCTCAATGGTGGCCATTAAATAAGGGACCATTTCTTCAGAAATTGGCGCTTTTGTTCGAATGGACTCTCCAAGATCTCCTGTTAACAAGTTTCCTAGATAGTGAAAATACTGAACGAACCATGGCTGATCGAGTCCCAATTGTTTCGTTAATGCCTCAACCGCTTCCTTTGTTGCAAGCTGACCTAGAATTAACTGAGCAGGATCACCCGGTATCGCGCGAATCATAAAAAAGACAACTAATGATAATCCAAGAAGAACTGGAATCAAGGAAAATAATCGTTTAACGGTATAAGTAAGCATAGTCCACCTCGCTTCAATTTAGGGTGAGTAGAGTGAAAAAAGGGAGCGAAACTCCACTCCCTTTTCCTCATTCATTATTTGAATTCAACCGTAGAAAGAATATCAGAACCAGTTGGATGCGGAAGGAAGCCAGTAATATTCGCTTTTCCTGCTAACGCTGGTTGTGAGTGTACTAGTGGAATCCATGGAGCATCTTCTTTAATTAATACTTGAGCTTCTTTATAAAGTTTCTCACGCTCAGCTTGGTCAGCTGTAGATTGCGCTGCAACCAATAGATCGTGAACTTCTTGGTTTTGATAATAAGAGTAGTTATTGCTGCCTATGCTATCTTGGTCAAGTAATACATATAAGAAGTTATCTGCATCACCATTGTCACCTGTCCATCCAAGAAGGAATGTATCCGCTTCTCCAAGACGAGCCTTGTCTAAGTAAGTACCCCACTCATAAGTGACAATTTTAGCTTTTACTCCGATTGCTTCGAAGTTAGCTTGTAGTGCTTCTGCAACCTTTTGTCCATCTGGCATATATGGTCTTGCTACAGGCATTGCCCATAGTTCCATTTCAAAGCCATCTTCGTAACCAGCTTCTTTTAAAAGTTCTTTTGCCTTTTCAGGATCATACTCATAATCAACTACATCATCATTGTATCCAGCAACAACTGGAGGCATTGGATTCTTCGCAGGCTCCGCAGCTCCAGCATAGAATGCATCGATAAGAGCTTCTTTGTCTACGGCATAGTTAAGTGCTTGACGAACTAACTTTTCCTTTAACGGCCCACGTGTACTTGTTAAACCAAGGTAAGCAATGTTCAAGGATGGACGGTAGAATGTTTGTAAATCGGCATTTGCCTCAACTGTTCCAACATCCGAGAAGTTTACACCATCAATTAGGTCTACTTCACCTGAAGATAATGCATTTAATCGTGCAGAGTTATCAGGGATTGCACGGAAAATAACTTGGTTAAGCTTCGGTAATCCTTCTTGCCAGTATTCTTCGTTCTTTACAATTGTAATTCTGTCATTACGCTTCCACTCTTTAAATACGAATGGACCTGTACCAACTGGATTTTCCATGAACTTATCGCCATATTCTTCAATTGCAGCGGGACTCGCAATCGCAAATGGGCTCATAGCCAAGTTTTTATAAAATGGTGCTAATGGAGAATTTAGAACAAATTCAACTGTGTAGTCATCTACGACTTTTACTTCTTTGATACGATCGCCGAATTGAGAGTTATAGTAGTAGTATTGTTCTTTATCACCACTTGCCCAGCGGTCGAAGTTAAACTTAACAGCTTCTGCATTAAAGTCTGTTCCATCATGGAATTTGATTCCTTCACGCAGCTTTAATGTATATGTTAAGCCATCTTCACTATTCGTCCACTCAGTTGCTAATCCTGGAGCAAGCTCTGTATCTTGTTCTCCAAATTCAATCAAGGTTTCAAAAACGTTCTTCGTTACTTTAAAAGATTCACCGTCAGTAGCAGTAGCAGGGTCTAGTGAAACCGAATCTCCACCACGTCCAAAAACTAATGTATCAACCGCAGCTTCCTCGCTTCCTGAACCTTCTCCTTCTGAAGAAGACTCATTAGCTGTGTTCTTGCTACATCCGACCAATGCTAATGAAAGCATTAGGATAAAAGCAAGAAACATAAGACTAGTACGCTTTTTCAATGTTTTTCCCCCTCTTAATTTGAGAGTTTACTACTCTCTTTTTGTAATTTATCATCCATGCCTCAAACCATCAATAAAGGTGACATGCGGCAAAGTGACCAGGTTCAACTTCTTTCATTTCAGGTCTTGTTGTTTTACAAATATCCATACAATCCCTACAACGTGTGTGAAACGCACAACCCAAGGGAGGGTTAGAAGGACTTGGAAGATCTCCGCTTAAAAGCTCTCGATCCTTTTTAATATCTGGGTCAGGTATCGGAATGGAATCAAGTAAAGCTCTCGTATACGGGTGGAGAGGCTTTTCGTAAAGCTTCTCTGATTCAGTGATTTCTACCAATCTACCTAAATACATAACTCCCACTCGATCACTAATATGTTTGACTACTCCAAGATCATGCGCAATAAAGATATAGGTTAAACCAAAGTCCTTTTGCAAATCCTCAAGAAGGTTTAACACTTGTGATTGAATCGATACGTCAAGTGCTGAAACAGGTTCATCAGCGATAATAAGCTTTGGCTTGGTCATTAATGCACGAGCAATCCCTATCCTTTGCCTTTGACCACCGCTGAATTGATGTGGGTACCTTTTCGCATGATAGCTGCTTAAACCAACAACCTCAAGCATTTCTCTCACTCTTCTTTTCCGCTCTTCCTTATCACCGATTCCATGAACGATCAACGGTTCTTCGAGAATCTTTTCAACCGTATGGCGAGGGTTTAGAGAGGCAAAAGGGTCCTGAAAAACCATTTGAATTTCTTTTCTCATTTTTCTCATGGCATTTGAATTAAGGCTTGTTAATTCTTGATCCTCAAAAACGACCTTTCCCTCTGTCGCCTCTAACAAACGCATTAAAACACGGCCAGTTGTTGACTTACCACAACCAGATTCACCAACAAGACCTAGCGTTTCTCCTTTTCGAACATAAAAACTAACATCATCGACTGCTTTAACATGGCCGATTGTTTTTCCAAACAAGCCACCAGTAATAGGAAAATATTTTTTTAGATTATCAACTTTCAATAAAACATCAGTCATGAGCAACAACTCCTTCATGGAGGAAACATCTTACACTTTGACCATTCCCCAATTGATAGAGCTTTGGATCCTCTATGTAACAACGGTCGTGCGCCTTTTCACAGCGGGCTGCGAAACGACAGCCTTTTTGTATGGATCCAGGTTTGGGAACGTTTCCAGGAATGGAATAAAGTCGCTCCTTTTTTTCTCTAACATCTGGTACTGATTGTAATAGTCCCATTGTGTATGGATGCTTTGGGTTCTTGAATATATCTCTTACTTCTGCTTCCTCAACAATTTTCCCCGCATACATGACGATGACCCGCTGACAAAGATCTGCAACTACCCCTAGATCATGGGTAATCATGACGATTGCTGTATCGAGTTTTTCATTCAAATCCTTCATTAACGCTAGAATTTGCGCCTGTATCGTAACATCCAATGCGGTTGTCGGTTCGTCGGCAATTAGTAGTCGCGGGTGACAGGAAAGGGCCATCGCAATCATGACACGCTGTCTCATGCCACCTGATAGCTGATGAGGGTATTCATCGATTATTTGTTCAGCACGTGGAAGTCCAACAAGCTTTAACATCTGGATCGCTTCGTTTCGCGCTTCTTTTTTACTCATTTTCTTATGTATTCGTATTCCTTCTATTAATTGATTTCCTATTGTAAAAAGCGGATTAAGGGATGTCATCGGTTCTTGGAAAATCATCGCAACTTCATTGCCTCTTATCTCACGCATTCTTTTCTCTGAAGCTTGAACAAGATTTTCACCATTTAACCAGATCTCGCCATTGGTTATTTTCCCTGGTGGCTGGGGAATGAGCTTCATAATAGACAAAGACGTTACACTCTTTCCACATCCTGATTCACCAACGATTCCAAGAATCTCACCCTTGTTTACAGAGAAACTGATTTGGTCAACGGCAGGAATCTCTCCATCTGTGGAAAAAAAGGTCGTCTGGAGCTGTTTTACATCTAAAACTGGAGTTTGGCTCACAAAGTTACTCCTCTCTTACTGAATATTCAATTCATTCTTTTTTTTCATTTTATTCTATAAATACTGGTAAGTCTACAACTATTTCTCAATCTTACTAATTTTTAGAATAATATGTTAACATAGTAATTTTTTATTGCCATCCTCTCTATCTTATGAATACATCTAAAGAGACATGACAAAAAGCCCCCGAAGGTTTATCCCTCGGGGGTGTTGTTAATGCTCTAACTGTTGAATTTGGAATAATTTATAGTAGTTTCCTTGCTTTTTCATCAGTTCTTCATGCTTTCCGATTTCAGAAATCTCTCCATTCTCTATCAAGACTATTCGGTCTGCATGTGTGATCGTAGACAGTCGATGAGCTACAATAAAGGTTGTTCGGTCCTTTGCCAGCTTCTCAAAAGCTTCTTGAATTAATGATTCACTCTCTAAATCTAAAGCGGAAGTGGCCTCATCCATCACAAGAATTGTTGGATTTTTAATAAATACTCTTGCAATCGCAATCCGCTGTTTTTGTCCACCAGAAAGCTTTACTCCTCTTTCTCCTACCTTTGTTTCGTACCCTTCTGGAAGGTTCATGATAAATTCGTGAGCATTTGCTGCCTTTGCAGCTGCAATCACCTCTTCATCTGAAGCTCCAGGTTTAGCTAGTAAAATATTTTCTTTAACAGAATCACTAAACAAAATACTATCTTGTAAAACCATTCCAATCTTATCTCTTAGTGAACGTACTTGGAAGGATCGAATATCTTGTCCATCTAAATAAACCGATCCACCTGTCACATCATAAAACCTAGGAATTAAGCTAATCAAAGAGGATTTACCTCCACCGCTCATACCTACGAGTGCAATGGTCTCCCCTTGCCGAACGTCGAGATTTATGTTTTTTAATATATCTTGTTCATTCTCATTGTATCGAAAGTACACATTTTGGAAGCGCACGTTTCCAACCACATTTCTACATTCAACTGCATTGGGTGAATCATCAATATCATACTTTTCATCCACAAATTCAAACACACGATCCATGGAGGCAATTGATTGCGTCAACGTTGTGGAAGAATTAACCAATCTGCGTAGCGGATTATACAAACGATCAATATAGGCAATAAACGCAACCATTTCTCCTATCGAAAGATTCCCTTGAATAACCTGATAACCTGAGTAACCGATCACAATGAGAGGAGCAATGTCTGTTATCGTATTTACAACCGCAAAGGCTTTCGCATTCCACTTTGTATGGTCTAGAGCTTTTATTAGAAAATTTTTATTTTGCTTGTCAAAGCGTTCTTGCTCATAGTCCTCTACTGCAAAGCTTTTAATAACAGACATCCCTTGAACTCTCTCATGGAGAAAGCTTTGTACTTCAGCAAGAGCCTGTGACCTTTTTCTAGTAAGTCCCCGTAAATTGCCGAAGAAATACCTTACGGAAAAGGCGTAAAAGGGGAACAAAACCAGTGAAACAAGTGTTAACTTAACATCCATCATCATCATTAAGATAATCGCTATTACAATAGTGGCCATATCAAGCCATAAATTCATCAATCCAGTAATAACAAATGTTTTTGTTTGCTCTACGTCATTAATCACACGTGAGATAACTTCGCCCGCTTTGTTATTTGAATAAAATTTGAAACTCAATTTTTGAATATGTGTGTACAGTTTGTCTCTTATATCGTACAAAATTTTACTAGCAACCCATTGGGCATAGTATTGTCGATAGTACTCAATTGGCGGTCTAGCAACAACAAAAATAACCATCATAATGGCCATGATCATAAATAGTTTACTCGTTTTTTCTTCCGCCGATAATGTTTGATTACCTACAATATCATCTAGGACATATTTGATTAAAATCGGAATTAATAATGGTATGACAAACTTAATGATTCCAATAATGATTGTCCCGATGATTTGTAATCGATACGGTTTTACAAAGTGTAAATACCTTCGAATGCTACTCATCCTGACACCCTCCATTCAGCTCTTACTTACATAAAGAAAAACCTGTTGCAACTAGTGACAACAGGCGTTTTCTTTCGTTAAATGATTACCGTCTGTATGTTAAATATCTTTCGTACCATGTATCAATAAAATCTGGTGCAAAAGGTCCTTTTCGCTGACGAATCCAACTAATCAGGTTGTCCACATTTGCGCGAAGAATTTTATCAATGACTTCCGGGTAGTTCATCTCAATACGATGACGCTCGTACTCATCCTCGTCTAACAGATTAAAAGTCATATCAGGAAACACTTTAATATCAAGGTCATAGTCAATGTATTTTAATGCTTCTCCATCAAAAATAAATGGGGAGCTTATGTTGCAATAATAATACACTCCATCTTCACGTATCATTCCGATGACATTAAACCAGTATTGAGAGTGAAAATAACAAATAGCTGGTTCTCTAGTAATCCACGTTCTTCCATCCGATTCAGTTACGATGGTACGGTCATTTCCACCAATGACTAATCCTTGCGTTCCCTTTAATACGGTAGTCTCCTCCCATACTCGATGGATGTGACCATTATGTTTGTAACTATGTATTTGGATCGGTTCACCTTCCATGGGTACGCCCATTTTTCTCCCTACTTTCATTAATCGAACGCTCCCGAAACCTAAAAAATGCTAATATAATAAAAGTTTTCCTCAAAAGGTTACAAAGAACATTTCCTGTTTTCTACTATTATAACGGTAAAACATCGAATTTAAAACAAAGAGCCCTTGAAATTTCTCAAAGGCTTTATAATTTACGTATAAAATTAGTTAAATTGTGTTATTTTTTCTCTTTTTATCCTTTTAAAGCTATTTCCGCTTCCTGATATGAGCGAATAAGTTCCTCCGTTTGCCTTTCAAAAATATGATGAATTTCACGCAAGTCCTGCTTCATTTGTTGAATCTCATCCTGAATACTTTCCAACTTCGCATGCTTTTGTAGCAATCTCAATTCCTCTTCAATTTCTTGACAGCGTTCAAGTTCTGTTTGTATGTATAGTAGTTTTTCCATTGTAGCCATTTGTTCACCAACTAATCGTGAAAAATCACTCACCATTGCCCACCGCCTTCTTTTTCGATATATATACTATTCGGTAAGGTTCATAAGTTTCCTTTGACTAGTTATGTAGACGTATCAGAAGTTTTGTCGAACTAAGAAAAGCGGAAGCGCCTTGTTTAGCCCCGACAAGCATAAGACGAATCACGCAGGAAGGCCTGCCTTCTGGAGGGATTTGGCTTATGACCTCGAGGGGCTAGGCGCTGGAGCTGGACACCGAAAAGCGGAAGCGCGCTAAATAAAGAAGGTGCTCTTTCCGATTAGAAAGAGCACCTTACTGTGATTAATATTAAGAGTTTTGGCCCTTGCGAGACTCAGCTTGAGCGTTTTGTTGTCTTACTTCTTGTGCGTTAGTTTCGCTAGCGAACTCTGTACCGAATTGACCAGCGGATTGAGAACCTTGTCCTTGTCTAGCTGAAGCAGCGTTTTGTTGACGTACTTCTTGTACGTTCGTTTCGCTTGCGAACTCAGTTCCGTATTGACCTTGTCCAGCTGAAGCAGCGTTTTGTTGTCTCACTTCTTGAACGTTAGTTCCAGATTGAGTTCTGTTTGGTTGCTTTGCCATTGTAATCACCTCCACAGAAATTAATTTATCCAAGAGGTGATTGGTCTATCCTACAGAAATTTTTTCCATTTTCATTAAACCAGAAGGGAAATTCCTCCATCAACGATAATCGTTTGTCCACGAATCATATCTGATCCATCGCTTAACAAGAACATGATCGTGTTTACCATATCATCAATTTCAACCATTCTCCCTGCAGGTGTTTTTTGTCTTGCTTCTTCTAACATTTCTTCACGGTTTGGAAAATGAAGAAGGGCTTCTGTATCAATTGCTCCGCCCGAAACAGCATTCACTCGAATGTTTTTTGGTGCTAACTCCACAGCTAAATAACGTGTAAGTGCTTCAAGTGCTGCCTTAGATACACCAACAGTTGTGTAATTTTCCAAATAGCGAATGGACCCAAGTGAGCTGATACTCACAATTTTCCCACCATCATTTTTCTCCATCAATTTTGCAGCTTCCTGTGCACAAAATAAGAGTGCCTTGCTATTAATATTCATTGTCCATTCCCAGTGTGATTCTTCAAGTTCCATTGCTGGACGAAGAACACCTGAAGCAGCGTTACTCACAAATATATCCAATCTTCCGAAATGAGCATCAATTTCTTCAAACATCGTTTTGATTTTACTAACATCGCCAACGTTAGCTTTAACAACCAATGCCTTTCTACCAAGTGCCTCAATTTCTGCTGCCGTTTCTAGTGCCGCTTTTTTGCTACGAGCATAGTTAACGACAATATCATATCCTTCTTTTGCTAATCGTAGGGCAGTTGCTTTTCCAATACCTCTACTACTTCCTGTAATTAGTGCAACTTTATTTGTCATATGTACAAATCCCTTCACTTTCTGATAATTTTTCTTTTATATGAATAGTTCACAAATAAGATTACCACAATACATCTATAAGAAAAATAGAGGATGTGTGAGACAATGTATGTAGGTCGAGATATGACAGAACTCTCAATGATACCAAAAACCGATTGGAAAAAAGAAGAGTTGGCTTTTTTTCATCACGCACTTCAACAAATAATGCCGTACTTAAATTCAGAAGGTGTAACCATCCACCGAGAAATCATTAAGGAAATCGAAGGGCGTGGTGGACTTCATCGAAATGAAGCCGACTGGACTCATGGCACAAGGATCTCTTACGACTAATAGAAGAGCGGAAGTGACAACATTAGAAAAAACGCCACAAGCAAGTGGCGTTTTACTCTTTTTTATAAAATTGACGCAGCATTTTCTGATGTGAAACTGGAAAGGCAAAGTTTTCTATTTCATCTTCGTCAACCAGCTTCAAAGTGTCAGAAGTTTTGATCGGTGCTAATAAGGTTCCTTCATATACATTAATATTCCATACAAGATGAGAGAAGACATGTTCAATATGGCCTACAAGCTCCCCTATATCGCATTGAATTTCATATGCTTCCATTAGATTAGATACTAACTGTTCTTTATCTCCTAAAACTGGAAGATGAATTTCCACATTTGGAAACTGCCACAAATTCGCAAGCAAACCGGATGAAGGGCGCTTTTGAATAACGGTTCGTCCCTCAGCATCTTTCAGTACAACCGCTGCAAGTTGAACCTTTCGTTGTTTTTTCGCCTTTGTTTTAACAGGCAATTCATTTTGAGTTCCTTCCTCGAAGGCGTGACAATGATCACGAACCGGACAGAGCAAGCATGATGGTGAAGTTGGCGTACAAATTAATGCACCTAGCTCCATTAATGCTTGGTTAAAATAAGATGGGTTTTCATGTGATATAAAGGCACGAACAGCTTCCTCGAACACTTTTCTACTGGATGCTTTTGCAATATCATCCCAAATCGAAAGAATCCTGGAAAATACTCGCATTACGTTCCCATCAACAGCTGGTTCTGGTACTCCATAGGCTATGGATAGAATTGCACCTGCTGTATAGGGACCAACCCCTTTTAAGCTGGAGATTTCCTTTGGTGTATTTGGAACTTTTCCTCCGTATTGTTCATGAACCTCTCGAACCGCTGATTGAAGATTACGGACTCTTGAATAATAACCTAAGCCTTCCCAAGCTTTTAATACTTTTTCCTCATCAGCATTAGATAAAGCTTCTATTGTAGGAAACTCTGTGATAAAACGGTTAAAATAAGGAATGACTGTATCGACTCTTGTTTGCTGAAGCATGATCTCCGATACCCAGACCTTATAAGGATCTTGGTCTTTCCTCCATGGAAGGTCTCTCTGCTCTCTTTCAAACCAACCAATTAGATCCTTTTGAAATTCTTCCTTATTTATTTTTGAAACGTTTTTTAAAGAATTGGACATTTTTTTGCCTCCAAAAAGTTAAACAAGTACATACTAAGGGAATATAATAGCTTATCCCATTCATATTTTACGAAAACTTAAAATTGGTTAGTGATTATTCAGTAATTATTACAACTACTTTAAAGTAACGATTAATCACTATTTTTACAAGAAAATTATTGATAAAATTAAGATAAGAGAAGGATAAAATATTTCCTAAAAAGGAGGGAGATTCCTTTGGATACCGGTACACACGTAGTGATGGGAATAGCATTAGGTGGACTTGCGACGCTCGACCCCGTTGTAGCAAGCAGCTCTGCAACAGCAACTAGTGTTATGATTGCTACTCTTGTTGGCTCACAAGCCCCTGATATTGACACAGTATTAAAGCTTAGAAACAATGCTGTTTATATTCGTAACCACCGTGGAATCACACACTCCATCCCAGCTGTATTGCTTTGGCCTTTAGCCATAACAGCTATTATTTATCCGATTTTTCCAGATGCCAATTTACTTCACTTATGGCTTTGGACCTTTTTAGCTGTGTTTCTTCATGTCTTTGTCGATATTTTCAATGCATATGGTACGCAGGCGTTACGACCGTTTTCTTCCAAATGGGTGGCGCTTGGAATTATTAACACGTTTGATCCATTTATTTTTGCGATGCATATTGTTGGCATAATTGCTTGGGTGTTTGGAGCACATCCTGGTTATACGTTTATCGGGGTGTATGCCGTCTTGGTTGCTTACTATATATTTCGATTTATTACCCAGCGAAAGGTATATCATGAGGTGAAAAAGCTTGTTCCAGATGCAACAGACATCATTATTGCACCAACTATGAAGTTTCACCAGTGGCGAATTGCTGTCATGAATAAAAACCAATTCTTTGTTGGACGTGCCCACGATAACAAAGTTCGTATTCTTGACCAATTTAAACGCGTTGCTGTGCCAGAGACCCCTGTTCTTGAAGCAGCAAAGCTAGATAAAAACCTTTCCGCTTTTCTATCGTTTTCTCCTGTTTATCGGTGGGAAGTGGATGAGTATGATACGTATTACGAAGTACGTTTTATTGACTTACGTTATCGCAGTAACGGTCATTATCCATTTGTTGCTGTTGTTCAACTAGATCTTGAGCTCCAAATCCTTTCCTCTTATACGGGGTGGATCTTTAGTGAAGAAAAATTACGTAAAAAGCTAGATATTATCCCTGGATAACGAAAAGCGATGTCTCCGGTAGACATCGCTTTTTTAATGAAGTTCACTTGGGTCTTGCTCTAAAAGATGCTTATATTTTGGATTGGAAGCGACAAAGTCATGAAGCTTATCACCGTAATAATCGATCCATTGTCGAACAATTTTTTCAGTCATTTCACTCCCTCGGTACGAGTAACCAGCCTTTGCTCTTGTGGTCTCAAAATCATCCCATAGAAGCTCCACCCATGTCCGAGCCTGTCCAAATGAAAGTTTATCATTTTTTTCCAATAGTAATTCAATTAGTTTTTGTTGATATTGTTCCATTGTTTTTCACCTCTTTTCCAGTTATCGATACCCTCTAAGTTAAGCATACTAAGAGTGCTTGATTATTTCATCATTCATCTTTGAGGAGGGTCATGCGATGCGAAATAAAGCAAAGGATTTTGCAAACCAAAACAGTAATAAATTTCAGGGTGAACCAAGGGCAAGACCTGAATTTGCTTCCAAAAGAGCGGATGGAACGATTAATACTCATCCACAAGAACGGATGAAAAATTCAAGTACTCGAGGGTAAATGAAATTATCGGGAATCAGCCTGACTGGTTCCCTCTTTTCTTAGCATCGAGATTGGTAATGCCTCTTCTTTTTTGCTCCCAGCTAATCGGTAGCCCCAGGCAAATACTCCGTTTAAATAATCAATTTTAAAATAAGCGCCCGGATCTCCTTCAATCTCAAATATATCACCAGGCTTAAAATCTGATGGATTCAACAAATAGGCTTTAGCCATTATCGCTTTTCTTTCTAATACGGCGTACTCATTTACCATGCCTAATTGCTCTGCTTTTCTTGCCTTCTCATTTAGTTTAGCTATTTCTTGATGTAATTCGAATTCAGAAAGATCACTGTATCGTTTTTCTTTTTCCATCCCAACCACCTGCTTCTTATGGTGTATTTTCGTATACGTAATGGTACCATAATATTATTCCAGACGAAAGGAAGATACATATTGAATTCAGTTATTATTACGGGTGCTGGAACGGGTCTTGGTCGAGAGCTTGCTCTAAAGTATGGAAAGGAAGGCTACCATCTTATTTTAATTGGAAGGTCTGAAGAAAGCTTATCTGAAGTAAAGAAGCAACTAAATAACGCTCATATTGTGGTTATGGATATACGTATCAAACAGGAAGTAGACAAGAACATTAAAACCCTTCTAAAGGAATATAAAGTAGTCGGACTTATTAACAATGCCGGGATTGGATTTTTCGGTCCTTTTGAAAAAGTAAAGGAAAATGAGTTCGAGGAAATGTTTCAAACGAATGTGCTCGGCACCATGTATATGACTCAAGCTGTTCTGCCGAATATATATGAATCAGACGGAAGCTTTGTGATGAATATCATTTCAACCGCTGGATTGCGGGGAAAGGTGAATGAGGTGGCCTATGTTGCCAGTAAATTTGCTGTTCGAGGCTTTACGGAAAGCTTACAAAAGGAATATGAAGAAAAACCTGTTCTTATTTCAGCGGTGTATATGGGTGGGATGAACACACCCTTTTGGAATGGTTCCGAGCATGTTAAGGACCCTACCAAATTCCGATCTCCGGCAGAAGTGGCAGAGATTATTTTTTCACAAAAAGAACAAGAATGTATCGTCATTGAGTCCAAATAAACCATTTTATTTGGACTCTAAATACTTTGTAATAAGGTCAAAGGAAAAGCCTTTACGATACAGGGCTTGCTTCATTTTTTGCTCATACTCATATCCATTATATTTACTGTATTTTCGTTCCAACTTTTCAGCTTGATAACGTAATGACTCTAATTCATCATCATCACTTGTTCCTTCAATTTGCTCCAAAGCGATTTGGGTTACCTCTGAGGTATATCCTTTTCTGAATAAAAGCTGTTCAATCTTTTGTTTCATGATTTTCTGTGATTCTTGTTTGATTTTCTTCATATACTTCTCACATAAAGAGACAGCCTTTTCAAGCTGTAGTTCCAAAGGAAACTCATTAATTGCTTCAAGAATATATACTTCTGATATTCCCTTTTCCTTCAGTTCTCGCTTGATGACGGATGGTCCTTTATCTGTTGTATTCATTTGTGTTCTTACGTAGGCAAAAGCAAGCTGCTCATCATTTAGGAATTGGTATTCATTCAGCTTATGAATGACCTCTTGAATGATTACCTCATCCACTTCTTTTTCACCTAAGTGCTTTCTTACTTCAGCTTCCGTTCTCATCATTCGAGCTAGATAATTTACGGCTGTATTATAAGCTTTTCGTATATCATCTGAATACGCTATTTCCGATAAGAGAAGATCATCAAGCACCATGCCCTTTTTCAAGCTGTGTTTGATTAGTACGTCCTCATCCACACTAAAACCATATTCTTCTCCTTTTCCATGATCAAGGAAAATATTATAGCGATCAGTTCGTTTTTTTTGAACAGTAATTTTTGTAATTGTTGTCATCTTTATTCACCTCTTTAAATAATGTAGCACATTACAATACGTTGAATATGAAGGCAATCGTGTAGAATAAAAGCAAATGATATTTTATAGGAGGAAAGCTGATGCGAATTGTCATAGCGGGCGGAACTGGACTTGTCGGCAAAGCTCTCACTGAATCCCTCAGAGCGGACGGACATGATCTTTTTATTTTAACGCGAAATCAGATAAATGGGTACCAAAAGGGCATCACTTATGTGAAGTGGCTTTCTAGAGAGGCTGATCCTGCAAGTCAGATTGAAGCTGTTGATGTAATCATTAATCTCGCTGGTGAGTCCATTAATAGTGGACGTTGGTCAGATGAAAGAAAAGATTCCATCGTAAATAGCAGAATTAGTGCAACGAACGAAGTCGTTTCTATAATTAAGCACTTAAAGCAAAAACCAACATTACTTATTAATGCTAGTGGTATTGGTTTTTACGGCACCTCAACTGTTGATACTTTTACTGAAGCAACCGAAAAAGCCGGAAATGATTTCCTTGCACAGACGGTGGAAAAATGGGAGGCTGCAACCCTGGAGGCTAGAGAACTTGGGGTACGAACCGTATTCGCTCGCTTTGGAGTCATTTTAGACAAAAAGGATGGTGCTTTACCTAGGATCGCTCTACCTTATCATTTGTTTGCAGGAGGAACAGTTGGCTCTGGCGATCAATGGATTTCTTGGATACATATAAAAGATGTCGTTCACGGGCTTCGGCATGTGATGGATTCAACTGATCTGTCTGGCCCAGTTAATTTTTGTGCTCCAGAGGCAGTGACGATGAAGAGCTTTGGAAAAACGCTTGGATCTGTTTTAAATCGTCCTCACTGGATCCCTGCCCCATCATTTGCTCTCCAGCTTTTACTTGGCGAAATGAGCATGCTTGTGCTAGAAGGCCAAAGGGTTATTCCTGAAAAGTTGCTTAAGAGTGGATTTTCGTTCACTTTTCCAACACTTCGAGAAGCTCTTCATAATATTTACTCATAAAAGAAGTATGCAAATGGATCGTTAAGGTAAAAATTAGTAACGTGAATACTACCTTAATGAAAGGATGTTTTTTGAATGAGTGATAAGAAGAAAAAGGATAAGTCTAAAAGTACGTTGTCAAGCATGCAAGAGGTAACTTACTCACGAGAGTTCAAACTTGCTGATCAAGCAGGAGGATTCTCAGGTAAAAAGTCGAGACATTAAACTTTTTCCATTCATAACAATGTCCGGGAAGGTAAAGGATAAAAGTACGGGAATATGTTACATTTCCGTACTTTTTTCTATGAAAGGGGCAGATGGCATTGAGTAAAAAACAAACACTTCCACAAACACCAAAAAATATGAAATCAGACGGGTTGGATGTTGAATTTAGCCGCGACCTAGCGGACCATGACGACCTAGAAGCAATGGCTCGTTCAAAAGCAGCAGATAAACGTGCAAAAAGCGGGCAGAACCAACAGTTCTAAATAAGAGAATAAAGTTGTGCACAACATTATCCACATCCTTGTGGATAATGTTAACAATTCACCATGAATATGTATATAAAGGGCTCCCTAAACCAATAGTTATTCACAACCCCTGTGCAAAACCGGGTGACAGACACCCTTCGTGGACATTTTATGCTGTTTTGTCCACGGGGGGTGTCTGTCACCGCTCGTGGACACTTTATACTGTTTTGTCCACCAGTGGTGGACATCCCTCTCATTTTGCTCTTTAAAAATGGGGCATGACACTAGTTTTTCTCTATGATAATATGATTCTTGTAGTTACATAAATTTAGTAACTCTAATTATTCAACTAAAAGGAGCTGAATTGCACTTTGAAAATTGAGTTGATTGATCGTTTTATTTCTTATGTGGTTATTGACACACAATCAAATGATGAAAGCAACACCTGCCCTTCCACCCCTGGTCAGCTGACACTTGCCAATAAGCTTGTAGAGGAGCTAAAGTCGATCGGCCTAGAAGATGTTAGTATAGATGAAAATGGCTATGTGATGGCCACCCTTCCAGCAAATACAGATAAACAGGTTCCAACGATTGGTTTCTTAGCCCATCTTGACACCGCGACCGATTTTACCGGCAATGGAGTGAATCCATTACTCCACGAAAATTATGACGGCAACGATATCGTTCTCAACGAAGACCTACATATTGTCCTTTCACCAAAGGATTTTCCAAATTTAAGAAACTACATCGGACATCATATAATTACAACCGATGGAACTACTTTACTTGGTGCTGATAACAAATCGGGAATAGCTGAAATCATGACGGCTATGGCCTATTTAGTTCAGCATCCAGACATTAAGCATGGGAAAATTCGTGTCGCTTTTACACCAGATGAGGAAATTGGACGTGGACCACATAAATTTGATGTTGATAAGTTTGCTGCCACATACGCGTATACAGTGGATGGTGGACCTATTGGAGAGCTTCAATACGAAAGCTTTAGTGCTGCTGCTGCAAAGATCACAATCAAAGGAAATAATATACACCCGGGTACCGCTAAAGGAAAAATGGTCAATTCAGCTAAGATCGCAATGGAACTAAACAGCCTCCTTCCAACTGAAGAAGCACCGGAATATACAGAGGGCTATGAAGGCTTCTACCATTTACTATCCTTCCATGGAGATGTTGAAAAGACTGTCCTTAGTTATATTATTCGAGATTTTGATCGCACAAGCTTCAATAATAGAAAAGCTAAAGTGGAAAAAATTGTTACTGATTTAAACGAGAAGTACGGGCAAGGAACCATTGAGCTTGAGCTTCACGATCAATATTATAATATGAGAGAAAAGATTGAACCGGTTATAGAGATTGTTGATATTGCTCACGAAGCAATGACTAAGCTTGGTATTGAGCCGATTATCGAGCCCATTCGTGGTGGAACGGATGGTTCTCAACTTTCCTATATGGGGCTTCCGACACCAAATATCTTCACTGGCGGGGAGAACTTCCACGGGAAATTCGAGTTTATCTCCATTGATAACATGCTAAAGGCAACAAATGTGATCGTGGAAATCGCTCGACTATTTGAGGAAAAAACAAACTAAAAGGTGACTGTGCGCCTCACGTGGACAAATCAAGCTAATTTGTCCACGGAGGGTGTCTGTCACCTTTTTTGTCACCTTTTTTAATCAACCACCTGGTCTATTATAGTAAAATATTCACAGTATTCCCATACATCTACACAAGAATAATCAGTCACTTTTCCCTATAAACATTTTCAAATTATTCTGATATATTTGAATCAATCG
>WTKE01000084.1 GCA_011524525.1 Bacillus sp. (in: firmicutes)
ACATTATTTTAATCGTATTACTCTTAACTTTATTAAATGCTTGTAGCAGTGGAGAGAGCTCTTCTACGAATGCTACGGATGAAAATAATAGTAATGATAAAGATAAGCAACTTAAGATCGGGTTGACCGTTCCAACTTTAGGGAATCCATTCTTTGTAGCCATGTCCAAAGGGGCTAAAGAAGTTGCTGCTAAGTATGATGCAGAAGTCATTACAGTGAGTGCCGATCATGATTTGGCAAAGCAAACGGCTCAAATTGAAGACTTTATTACAAAAAAAGTGGATCTCATTTTGTTAAGTCCATTTGATTCGGCTGGGATTGCAGGAGCAGTTAGTCAAGCAAAAGCAGCTGGAATTCCAGTTGTTGCTCTTGACGGTTTTGCAGAAGGTGGAATCGATACAGTGGTAATGTCAGATAATGTTCAAGCGGGGCGATTAGCTGCCGAATATCTTATAGAGCAACTCGATGGTAAAGGGAATATTGTCATTATTGATGGACCTCCTGTATCTGCTGTAACCGATCGAATTAAGGGCTTTAATGAAGTGATAAGCAAATATCCTGACATTAAAGTAGTTGCTAACCAGAACGGTGAAGGTAACCGTGAGAAGGCGCTAACTGTAATGGAAGGAATCTTATCTGCAAATAAGAAAATTGATGCCGTATTTACGATAAACGACGAAGAAGCTGTCGGAGTACAAATTGCTCAAGAACAAGCTGGTAGAGAAGATGAGTTCTTTCTCGTAAGTGTTGATGGAGCTCCTGCTGCAGTCGATGCACTAAATAAAGGTGGTAGCTTTGCAGGAACTTCAGCACAGTTCCCTAATCAAATGGTGATTGATGGTGTAGCTTTAGCATTAAAAATAATAGCTGGAGAGAAAGTAGACTCAGAAGTTCTTATCCCTACTGAATTCATTACTCAAGAAAATGTTAATTCATATAGTGGGTGGTAATCCATACCCCTCGGAATGAAAAGATAAACATAGTGCTCTAATATCGAGCACTATGTTTGCACCAAATGTAACGTAAGGAGGGGCAGGAATGAACGTAACGAAAAATCAACAAATGAAGCATCAATCTAAAAATGATCAACCTATTATGAGTATGAAGGATGTATCAAAGCAGTTTTCTGGAGTGAAGGTGTTACAAAACGTTGATATTGAACTTTTTAAAGGGGAAGTTCATGCATTGATGGGTGAGAATGGTGCAGGGAAGTCTACTTTAATGAAAATCATGGCAGGTGTGTACCAACCTGATGGCGGATCAATCGTCTACAAAGGGGAAGAAGTGCGCTGGAATCATCCCATGGATGCTAGAAACAAAGGCATTAGTGTGATTCATCAAGAGATAAGCTTATCGCCCAACTTATCCATTGGAGAAAATATATTAATGGGTACCAGGTTAAAGAAAAATAGAATGGGTTTAATCAGCTGGAATGATATATATGAGAAGGCAGAGAAAATCTTAACATCGATTGGTTCAACATTGGACCCTCGAGCAGATGTAAGTTCATTAAGTGTCGCTCAACAACAAATGGTAGAAATAGCTCGTGCGTTATCACTTAACTCAGAAATATTAATCATGGATGAACCAACCGCCTCTCTTACAGATAAAGAAATAGAGAAGCTTTTTACAATCATAGATGAATTAAAAAGAAAAGGTGTTGCGATTGTTTACATTTCCCATCGAATGGACGAAATTTTTAAAATTTCCAATCGTTTTACTGTCCTTCGAGACGGTCGCTTAGTCACGAGCGGTCCAATATCGGAAACAAATCCTACGCATCTAGTAAAACAAATGGTAGGACGGGAATTAAATGAGCTGTTTGTGAGAAAGAGAAGCGAAAATGATTCAGAAAAGAAGTATCAACAACCAGTACTCGAGTTGAAAGGTGTTTCAGACAAAAAAATCGTGAAAAATGTCTCGTTAAAAATTTTTCCTGGGGAAATTGTTGGTTTAGCAGGACTTGTTGGTGCTGGAAGAACAGAGCTTGTGAGAACTATCTTTGGATTATCTGAATTGTCAGAGGGCGAAATAAGTATAGAAGGCAACTTAGTTCAAATAAAGAATCCAATTGATGCAATAAAGCTAGGAATAGCACACGTACCTGAAAGCAGGAAGGAACAGGGTTTATTACCCAATCTATCAGTTAAAGAAAATATTATGATGGCACAATTTCCTGAGTACCGTAAATTTAGGTTTTTGCAGTACAAGAAAATCAATCGTGAAGCGGATCGTTATATTGAGGAACTTGGAGTCAGAACCGCATCAAAAGAACAAAATGTAATGGGCCTTAGCGGTGGAAATCAACAGAAAGTCGTTATAGCAAAATGGCTTTCCATTGGTCCAAAGGTACTCCTGCTCGACGAGCCTACGCGGGGGGTAGATATAGGTGCGAAAACAGAGATTCATAAAATTATTAATCAATTAGCTGAAAAAGGACTTGCTGTATTGATGATTTCTTCTGAATTACCCGAAATACTTGGAGTAAGTGATCGGATCCTAGTGATGCACGAAGGCAGACTAAGAGCCGAACTGACTCATACGGAAGCAACACAGGAAAAAATCATGTACTATGCTACAGGAGAGGTTAAATGATGAATATAAATGTACAATCTACTAGTCCAACAGTAGTTACGTTCAAAAATCGTTCCAAACAAATATTTAATCAGCTGGGCATGTTAATTATTCTTGCTTTGTTAATTGTAGTTATGAGTGTGATTGCACCAAATTTCACTGATTCAAGTAATATATTAAACGTATTGAAGCAAAGCTCAATCACTGCTATTCTTGCTGCTGGAATGACCGTTGTAATTTTGACAGGTGGAATAGATTTATCTGTTGGTTCAACGCTCGCTTTAAGCGGTGTTATATCTGTTTTACTATCAAACGCAGGAGTTCCTGTTGGTTTAGCGATGATAGCTGGAGCTGGTGTTGGATATGTGGCAGGAGCGATTAACGGTTATTTAACAGCGGTACCCAAGCTACCTGCATTTATCGTTACACTTGGTAGTATGACCTATTTAAGAGGATTGGCGTATGTCATTACAGGTGGTTATCCCGTAGTTTTAGCATCAGAGAAATTCAAGTTTATAGGAGCGGGAGAAATATTTGGAATACCTACTCCGATCTATATCATGGGTATTGTTTATCTCATCATGTTTGTCGTCTTGAAATATACGATGTTTGGACGCCATGTCTATGCAATTGGTGGCAATGAAGAGGCTGCCCATCTAACAGGAATTAAAGTGAATCGTACATTAATAAATGTTTACTCAATCAGTGGGTTACTTGCAGGTATTAGTGGTGTGGTGATGGCAGGGCGCTTATTCTCAGGGCAGCCGATGGTAGGTATTGCGTTTGAACTCGATGCCATTGCAGCTGTTGTTCTAGGTGGTACTAGTTTTGTAGGAGGTCGCGGCAGAATACAAGGTACCATCATTGGGGTGTTAATTGTGGCTGTACTTACAAATGGAATGACCTTACTTAATGTAGATTATTATTGGCAACAAGTCGTAAAAGGGATAGTCATTGTCATTGCTGTTCTTCTTGATCGACTGCGAAGTAAAAATTAAGAATGAATGAAAAAATTGTTTTAGATAGGGGTAAATGCTACGTTTCTAATGAGGAACGTAGTTTTTTTGGTTTAATCATCCACTAATTTGGTCATAAAGAATAAAAAAGTGGATGTGATTACAATGGAAGAACATGAAGGGAATTTTGCTAAAGGATTTACATGGGCTTTGGTAATTAGCCTTCCGATATGGATAGGTATTTTTGGGATTATTAAATTCATTTCAAAGTAATGATTGTCATGTTTAAAATTCCATAGATCTGGGTAAAGTCCAACACGTTAATCTAGGATAGGAGCGGTACATATGACGTTAATATCTAAGATACTGTATAGTTGGCACAATTTTCGAATGAATTATCATTTTTTGTTAGTGGAAAGTTGCTTGGATGAAGAATTGAAAAGTAAGCTAATAAAAAAACTTAAATATCATAAAGATAAGGTTAATCAGTTGAAAAAATACCCCCATTCAGTAAGTTGAATGGGGGTTAGTATGATTTAGTTACGCACTAATCTTAACAACTTTACCTTCTTTACGCTTCTTTGCGTATTCGGCAGTAGCTGTGTATAGTACATCAGAAGATGAATTAAGGGCCGTTTCACAAGAATCCTGTATCACACCGATGATGAAACCAACTGCAACGACTTGCATGGCCACATCATTTGAAATTCCAAATAAGCTACAAGCTAAAGGAATAAGAAGGAGTGAACCACCAGCAACACCTGAGGCACCTGCAGCAGAAACAGCCGCTAAAACACTAAGGATAAGGGCAGTCGCAATGTCTACCTGGATACCTAAAGTGTGAACTGCTGCAAGAGTAAGGACAGAAATCGTAATTGCTGCACCAGCCATGTTGATGGTTGCACCTAGAGGGATAGAAACAGAATACGTGTCCTTATCTAGATCTAGTTTTTCGCATAATGTCATGTTAACTGGAATATTTGCTGCTGAGCTACGAGTAAAGAAGGCAGTAATTCCACTTTCTTTTAAGCATTTAAATACTAATGGATAAGGGTTTGTACGAATATTTACATAAACGATAATTGGATTCACCACAAGAGCTACAAAGAACATGCAACCAACTAGAACAAGAAGTAATTTTCCATAGTCTAATAGAGCAGCTAATCCGTTTGCTACAATGGCATCATACACAAGACCCATAATACCAATAGGTGCTAAGTTAATCACCCATTTAACTAGTTGAGAAATTGCATTTGAAAAGCTTTCTAACAAGTTTTTTGTAGAGTCATTCGAACTGCGTAGGGCAATACCAAGAAGGAGAGCCCAGGTAAGAATACCAATATAGTTAGCATTGATTAGAGCATTGACTGGATTGTCGACTATTTTAAATAATAACGTTTGAAGTACTTCCACTATGCCGCTAGGAGGAGCGATATCTTCCACTCCTGATGAAAGTGTTAAGCTAACCGGAAAGATAAAGCTTGCCACAACCGCAACAAGTCCTGCTAAAAATGTACTTGCAGCATATAACCCAATAATAGATTTCATATTGGTTTGTTGACCACTTCTGTGCTTAGAGATGGCATGCATAACTAGGAATAGAACCAACACTGGAGCAACAGCCTTTAGTGCTCCTACAAATAATGACCCGAAAATAGAGACCCATTTTGTCGCATCCGGAATCGCTAAAGCAAAGATGATTCCGATAACAATGCCTACGAGGATACGTTTGACAAGGCTCACTTCGTTCCACTTAAGAAATAGATTTTTCATTTGACCCTCCGATTTTTTATAATATTATAATGAAGACAAAGAACAAAGCTATTTTGCTTTGCTGCGTTAATATCTGTTAGTTTAACACGAATATTATAAATTGTGAAACAAATTATT
>WTKE01000079.1 GCA_011524525.1 Bacillus sp. (in: firmicutes)
GGCTATTTAAATATATTTTTTTGCCTGTGGATACATATGCAATGCTAGTGGAGAAATTCCGACTATTGGCTAGGAAACTTATAAAATAGGAGATTTTGCTTTGCATAAGCGGAAATCATTCCCTTATTTACCCCCTAACGAGGCTCCATTCTGCACTTAACCGGAAATTCTCCGTTTATTTTTATTTAGAAGACATAAATTCTATCTCTAAATCCAAGAGAACCTTATTTTGACGCATCCCAGAATGCCTCTCCTTAAGGATGGAGACATTAGAAATGATAGAATGGTATCGTAAAAGAAAAAATGGATTGACAAATGTAAGAATTCTATTAATCTAAAAATAGGTCTATCCCCAAGTTATTCTCAATATATTTTTTTCTTAGCTACTCCGCAAGTCTTTATTCGCCGTTTACCATTCTCCCATTCTAGCTACAATAAACCACTTTTTCACTTGCATTAACACTCATGTCCGAAGTTCAATTGAATAAACAATGGGATGATTCATTCGTAGGACCGATTATGGTGCTGCAAAAGATATGACCATTAGTTAGGAGGAATGCTATGGGATTTGAAGAAGAATACGAGTCCTTTTTAAATGCTCACTTGCAAGCGAGAACCGGAGAACGGTTGCGGCGCTTACAAGAAGGTCATAATAAGGCTGAAATGTTGTTTTTGAAGCAAGTGTGGTGGCCTTTATACCACCATTTCAAGTATCTTTATCCAGAATATGAAGTTGATGATTTCAAGGATGGCAAAAGGTATTTGGATTTTGCTTATATTCGTCCCGCTATCCGGATTTGTCTGGAAGTCGATGGGTATGGACCTCACTTAAAGAGCATAAGCAGATGGCAATTTTCTGACAACCTGGAACGTCAAAACCAGCTGGTGATTGATGGATGGACTGTGATCCGCTTTTCCTATGACCAAGTGAAAGAGCAGCCTCGTCGATGTCAACAGATTGTTCAGCAAGTGATTGGCCGATGGCTTGGTGATGAGCTGGACCAGACATCTCTGTCCTTTATCGAAAAGGAAGTGCTTCGGCTAGCGATTCGAAAAGGAGAGGCCATATATCCTATAGAAGTTGAGAAGTGTTTGAAACTAAGTGACAAGACGGTGAAAAAAATACTTTCTCAACTGGTCGATAAAAAAATGCTGATTCCCGCATCTGGGACCATGAGGATCCGCTCCTATCGATTGGGAGATCAAGTTAAGTACCCTATCTAATAAATAAGCGGAAAAACTTCGCTTAAGTTTAAAATAACATAAAAAATAGTCCTAATAGACGGAGAAATTCCGCCTATTGGTTCGAAAAACGTAAAAATTGATGGTTTTTCTTTGAATAGCCGGAAAATCTCCCCTTATATGCCTCGAAACGAGCTTCATTCTCTATATAACCGGAAAATCTCCGCTTATTTCACTTTAATATATCCCAATGCAACGGTCATTTCGCTAAATTCAAAACGGCCCACTAAATTAGGATGAGTCAGCTCTAATAAAATCTTCTTCATAAAGGCGTTCACCCATACCGAATAGGCTGGCGCCGCATATCCTTTTATTGTATTTACATTACAATAGAGGAGGAATTACCTTGAACAATGATGTAAGAATTCGTCCTGGGTTTGGATTCGGTAGACCTGGATTTGGCAGACCAGGATTTGGTTTCGGTAGACCAGGATTCGGATTTGGAAGACCAGGATTCGGTCTTGGTTTAGGATTTTTAGGTGGTCTGGCAGCAGGTGCATTGCTAGCTCCAGGTCCTGGCTTTGGCTATGGATATGCCTACCCGTATTATCCGCCATACCCATATTATCCGCCTTATCCTTATCCTTACTATTAATAAAATAAAACGTTCTTGCAGTAACGGCTGTTTCATCAACAGCCGTTTATTTATTTCTCGAAATATACATATAGTGAAACGATGAGTTTTTTCCTTTTACTATTTCATACCCCTAATAGTATAATGAAAAAACAAGTTCAATGGGAGAAGGGGGATAAGGAATATGTTAACGAAGACGGATAACCATCCATCCTGGGTGCAGCCATACATTGACTCCGAAGAAAAGCAGCAAGCGCTATACAAACGAACACTTCTTATTGTGGTATTATCTCAAATTTTTGGAGGGGCAGGGCTTGCTTCGGGTATCACTGTGGGGGCACTTCTCGCAAAAGATATGCTAGGGACCGACAGCTTCTCAGGTCTTCCGGTCGCACTGCTGACATTAGGATCTGCGGGTTCGGCATTGCTAGTTGGCCACCTTTCTGACCGATATGGACGCCGCTTTGGTTTAGCGGCCGGATTTTTAGCGGGAGGACTCGGAGCGATCGGTGTCGTCTTAGCAGCACTTACTAGCAATATTATCCTCCTATTTGCTTCCCTATTAATCTATGGAGCGGGAACGGCAACGAATTTACAAGCGCGTTATGCAGGTACCGATTTAGCCAATGCGAAACAACGAGCAACAGCGATTAGTATTGCACTAGTATCAACGACCTTTGGAGCGGTTGCGGGACCGAACTTGGTTGGACCCATGGGAGAGATTGCTGATTCAATCGGGGTGCCGACACTAGCTGGTCCCTTCCTATTAGGTGCGGCTGCCTTCATTTTAGCAGGACTCATCGTTCTTATTTTTCTACGACACGATCCTCTTATTGTAGCAAAGGCGATCGCAAAAACTGAGAGTCAAAACAATCGTCAGAACAAAGAAATCGCCGTAACGGCCATTAATAAAAAAGGAATCATTGCCGCAGCAACGATCATGGTGCTCACTCAAATAGTCATGGTAGCGATTATGACGATGACTCCTATTCATATGGGTCATCACGGTCATGGATTACATGAAGTAGGATTAATTATCGGTTTTCATATCGGGGCGATGTATCTGCCATCCCTTGTCACAGGGTTTCTCGTTGATAAGGTAGGCCGGACAACAATGGCGATTGCAGCCGGTAGTATTTTACTCGCCGCAGGGGTTATGGCTGCGTTCGCTCCGACGGACAGTATGTTTGTGCTCACTGTTGCTCTTATTCTTTTGGGACTCGGTTGGAATATCGGTTTGATTAGTGGGACGACGATTTTAGTAGACGCGACAAGTCTTTCCACCCGCGCGAAGACACAAGGAACCATTGATGTTCTTGTCGCGTTATCAGGTGCATCGGGTGGCGTGCTTTCTGGAGTAGTCGTTGCGTATTCTAGCTACGCCACACTTTCTATTGCGGGCGGAATTCTTTCGTTACTACTCATTCCAGTAGTGATGTGGTCGCTAAAGAAACCTGTTGTGGAGAAACAGCTTAATCAAAAGGTAGGAATTTAGTAAACAAAAAGAGATCTTCCATTGGGAGATCTTATTTTTATGATTATAACTAGTTAACGTAACTAAAATAATTAGTTATTTTACTAGGTGTTTACTACTTTTCATTAAATAATTCACTATATTCTTAAAAAACTATTGAATGTAACCGTTTTTATTGATATATTCATAACAAGAAGTTTAGTAAAGTTTACTTAATAAAGGGCTGTGATCTAATGACAACAATCAAAGACATTGCGATGCAAGCAAATGTCTCAACGGCAACGGTTTCACGAATTTTAAATAATGACCCTACGCTTTCTGTTTCTGATATCACACGTAAAAGAGTTCAGGAAGTTGTTCATGAATTAAATTATAAGCCAGCAAGAAAAAAGAGTGTGAAAGCGGAAAAGGGTACGGAAACACATCATATTGGGCTTTTACTTACTACAACAAAGGAGGAGGAGGCGCGAGATCCGTATTTTATGAGCATCCGTAATGGAGTAGAAATGGCTAGTGAAGAATACGGGTTAAATATAACCTCTGTGTTTAATGTTGGGTTAAGTGATATAAACCCTGCGGTCTTGTCTGGATTAAGCGGATTAATCGTGATCGGTAGAGTGAACGTAGAAGAACTGCAAGATGTTTACTTTGATAACAAGAAAATTGTTTTTGTGGACTCTGTTCCAGAACAAAAGGGATATGACGTGGTCATCTCGGATTTAGAATATGCTACCGATGAAGTACTTACACATCTATTTGAATTAGGACATAAGGATATTGCCTATATGGGTGGAGGCGTATTTTTCAAGGGCCTTTACAACCAAGAATTTGTAGGAGATGAGGATGTTCGGAAGTTAGCATATGAAAAAATCATGAAGGAAAAAGGTTTCTATCAAGAAGAACGAGTGCTAGTAGGAGATTGGAGTCCCAATGGGGGCTATGTTCTGATGAATCAACTCATCGAGTCAGGCCAGTTACCAAGCGCGATCGTTTGTGCTTCTGACCCAATGGCTCTTGGGGCTTTTCGAGCTTTGCATGAAGCGGGGATTAAGGTTCCTGAGGATATATCCATTATTAGCTTTGACGATATTGATGCGGCAGCTTATCTCCAACCTGCTCTATCAACGGTGAAAATCCATTCTTTTGAAATGGGAAAAACAGCCGTGAAACTTCTACAAGATCGAATCAAAGGAAGAGAGCTTCCGATGAAAGTGATTCTTCCAACTGAACTCATCTTAAGAGAAAGCACAGGATTGAAAAAAGCATGAACATGATGTTGGTTCCTAAAAAATTGATTATAGGGGGATATTTTTCATGAAAAAGACAATTGCGATTCTTTCTGCTGGTGTATTATCACTATCTCTTCTTGCTGGTTGTGGTGGAGGAGATGCGGCTTCATCCGACGGCAAAGTAAAAATTGAGTTTTTCCATCATAAGCGTGAAGGAATGGAAACCATTGATAAGCTCATAGCTAAATTCGAAAAGGAAAATCCAAATATCGATGTTGAGCAAGCGAGCCCGCCTGAGCCATCCACTGTTCTAAGAACGAGAGTTTCAAAGAGTGATATTCCTGATATTATCGGAGTCGGTGGGGATATGACCTATAAGGATCTATCCGAAGCTGGAGTTTTTGCTGATATCTCTGATGATAAAAGTTTGGAAAAGGTTCAGCCGGCGTACGTACAGATGCTAAAAGATGTGTCTGGGCTTGATGAAGTGTATGCGATTCCATTTGCCACGAATGCGGTAGGCGTTATTTACAATAAAGCTATTTTCACAGAGCTTGGTCTAGAAATTCCGAAAACATGGGATGAATTCATTGAGGTGTCTGAAAAAATTAAAGCAGCAGGGAAAACTCCTTTCTTCCATACATACAAGGATGCGTGGACAACCTTGCCTTCCTTTAATGCCTTAGTGGCGAACACTCAAGGTGATGATTTTTATTCAGAATTAAACAAGGGAAATATTCTTGCTGGTGAAAGATACAAAGAAGCTGCGGAAAAAATGGTCCAATTAACCGATTATGGTCATAAAAATCAACAAGGTGTTGGCTACAATGATGGAAACACAGCCTTTGCTAACGGAGAGGCAGCCATGTACTTACAAGGGGTATGGGCAATTCCTGAAATCAAAAAGGCAAACCCAGATATAGAGCTAGGAGTATTTCCTTTCCCTGCGACCAACAATGCAGACGAAGTGAAAGTGATTTCTGGCGTGGACTTAATCTTAGGTTTAGCAGCATCTTCTAAACATCCTGAAGAAGCGAAAAAGTTCATTGACTTCCTATTAGAAGAAGAAAATGCGAAGCAGTATATTCAGGAACAAAACTCCTTTTCTGCTTTAAACGGGATTACACAGGATGATCCATCTGTTGCAGATCTAAAAGCGAGCTTTGAGAAGGGTGCTCTAACGGATTTCCCTGACCATTATATTCCTACAGGAGTGGCACCAGAGAAAACGCTACAAACGTTAGTACTTGAGAAAGATGTGGATGCGTTCCTTGAAAAACTGCAAAAAGATTGGGAAAAAGTACAAGATCGTAAATAAATATTTAGGAGGAGAAATTGGGATTCCCAATTTCTTTTTCCTTACATTGGGAGTGAAAAACTGATGAAAGAAGACAACCCTGCTATTCAAGCACAGAATATTTCTCCTAAGGTTGCTAGTAAAACAAAGAGGAAAATCAAATCAAGAGAAGCTGCCTATTACTTGATGGTGTTACCAGCCGTTATCTTATTTGCAGCATTTCACACATTCCCGGCTCTACAAGGAATTTATTACTCTTTTACGAATTGGAATGGAATCAGCTTAGATTATGATTTTGTTGGATTGAAGAACTATATCAATCTATTTAAAGATGTAACCGTACTGGATTCCTATCTTTTCACCTTTAAGTTCGCTATATTTGCTGCCATTCTTGTCAATATCATTAGTTTGGCAGTCGCCATCGGTTTAAACTCAAAAATTAAAGGGCGAAACTTTTTTAGAGCCGTTTATTTCTTGCCGAATGTACTAAGTGTATTGATCGTTGGCTTTATCTTTAATTTCTTTTTCACCAATATTCTTCCGGATCTAGGGGAAAAGTACAAGATTGAGTTTTTAACAACCAATATTCTTGGTAGCGCAGACTTTGCCTGGATTGGAATTTTACTTGTGTTTGTATGGCAGGCTTGTGCATTCAATATCATTTTATACTTATCAGGCTTACAAACCGTTCCTTCCGAGCTTTATGAAGCTTCTAGTCTAGATGGAGCAAATAAATGGCAACAATTCTGGAAGGTAACATTCCCGATGATTGCTCCATTTTTCACGATTAACATGGTGTTATCGATGAAGAATTCCTTGATGGTATTTGATCAGATTGTGGCAATGACCGGAGGTGGTCCTGGGAATTCGACTACATCGATTTCTTTACTTATTTACACGGGCGGATTTAGCGGGGGAGAGTTTGCCTTCCAGTCTGCGAATGCAGTGATTTACTTTATTGTGATTATGCTAATCTCTGTGTTTCAGTTAAAGATTTTACAAAAAAGGGAGATGGATATGTGATGGAAAAAAGAACAAATTGGCCGGTTACGATCCTCATCACCTTAGGCTCCTTACTTATCATTTTTCCGTTGTACATGGCTATTTCCATCGCCCTGAAAAATCCCCAAGAGCTGGCTCAGTCAGCCTTGTCTTTCCCGATTAACTTGCACTGGGAAAATTTTACGAGAGCGATCGAAGCCACTAACTTCTTTAATGCCTTGAAAAATAGTGCGGTCATTACGATTTTTACATTGGTGTTCACGATTCTATCAAACTCCATGGTTGCGTATGCGATTGCTAGAAATATGCATCGTAAGCTGTTTAAAACCCTGTATTTCTATTTCGTCAGTGCTTTGTTTATTCCGTTCCCGATTATCATGCTACCAGTTGTGAAACAAACATCTGCACTAGGTTTGAATAATCCGGCTGGCTTGATTCTTCTTTATGTTGTATACGGAATGGCAATGAATATCTTTATTTATGTGGGCTATATTCGCTCCATTCCACAAGAGCTTGAAGAAGCGGCAATTGTTGATGGATGCAGTACGTGGGGAGTGTTCTGGAAGGTGATTTTTCCACTCTTGACGCCGATCAATGCGACTGTAGGAATTTTAACCTGCCTCTGGGCATGGAATGATTTCTTGCTCCCATTAATTATTTTAAGTGATTCGGCTGACGCGACACTTCCACTCGTGCAATACGTGTTCCAAACGGAATTTGGAACCGATTATAATTTGGCATTTGCTTCTTATTTATTAGCGCTAGCTCCGATGGTTCTTTTGTATTTATTTGCACAAAGATGGATCATTGGTGGAGTTGTAAAAGGTGCGATCAAGTAATCTATTCAGTTAGGAGTTGTACTCAACATGGGAATTCAATATCGTTCAGAAGATAGACTCTTTCATTTGCAGGCAAAAGATACAAGTTATGTTATACAAATCGCGAAAGGTGGCTATTTGCTTCATTTGTACTGGGGTAAGAGAATTAACACATACCGTCATTCGAACTATATCCAACAAGTAGACCGTGGTTTCTCTGGTAATCCTTATGATCAAAAGGATGATCGTACGTTTTCATTAGATACTCTGCCCCAGGAATATCCACAATACGGAAATACGGATTTTAGAAAGCCTGCTTACCAAATTCAACTTCCAAATGGGTCGACGGTCTCTGATTTACGTTATGATTCTCATGTGATTTTTAAAGGAAAAAAGAAGCTTGAGGGTCTGCCAGCTACCTATGTGGAGGACGAGAACGAAGCGGAGACTCTAGAAATCACCATGAAGGATATAGTAGCAGGACTAACTGTCATCCTGAGTTATTCGGTTTTTGAACACCGGAATGTAATCACAAGGTCGGTCAGGTTTAAAAACGAGAGCTCAGAAAATATGAATCTCTTGAGTGCACTAAGTATGAGCGTTGATTTTATGGATGCAGACTTTGATTTCTTACATCTTCATGGTGCTCATGTGAAGGAAAGACATATTGCCAGACAGCCTCTTCGTCATGGCATTCAATCGATTGAAAGTACAAGGGGAGCAAGCTCCCATCAGCATAATCCGTTCGTGGCTTTGTTACGAAAAGGAACCACGGAAGAAACTGGTGAAGTATACGCGTTTAATTTTGTGTACAGTGGAAATTTTCTGGCTCAGGCAGAAGTGGATCAGTTTAGCACAACACGAGTGACAATGGGGATCAATCCATTCGATTTCAATTGGAAACTTGAAGGTGGGGAAGAGTTTCAAGCACCTGAGGTTGTTATGGTGTATTCCTCTTCTGGTTTAGGCGCTATGTCTAGAACCTTCCATGACCTTTATCGCACGCGTCTAGTAAGAGGAACGTTTAGAGAGAAAGAGCGTCCGATTTTAGTAAACAACTGGGAAGCGACGTATTTTGACTTTGATGCAGATAAGATTATGGATATTGCCAAAGCAGGAAATGAGTTAGGAATCGAGCTTTTTGTGCTTGATGATGGTTGGTTTGGAAAAAGAGACAATGACAAGACATCATTAGGCGATTGGTTTGTTGATCAAAACAAGCTTCCTAACGGGTTAGAGAAACTTGCTAACGATGTGAACTCGTTAAGCATGCAGTTCGGATTATGGTTCGAGCCTGAAATGATCTCTGTGGATAGCGACCTATTCCGGGAGCATCCAGAGTGGTGTCTGCATGTGCCGCATCGTTCGAATTCAGAAAGCAGAAACCAGTTAATCCTTGATTTTTCAAGGGAGGACGTGTGCGAGGAGATTACGAAAAGGGTATGCGATATTTTAGCAAGCGCACCAATCTCTTATGTGAAATGGGATATGAACCGTCATATGACAGAAATCGGCTCCGCTCTTCTTCCGCCGGACCGTCAAAGAGAGACTGCGCACCGATACATGCTTGGGTTATACCAGGTGATGGAGAAGATTACTTCTTCCTTCCCAGAAGTACTATTTGAAAGCTGTTCAGGTGGTGGCGGAAGATTTGATCCTGGCATCCTGTACTATATGCCACAAACATGGACGAGTGACAATACTGACGCCATTTCTCGGTTGAAAATTCAGTATGGAACAAGCCTTGTGTATCCAATCGTCTCGATGGGATCCCATGTATCGGCTGTTCCGAACCATCAAGTAGACCGAATCACCTCGCTAGCCATTAGAGGGGATGTGGCGATGTCAGGAAACTTGGGCTACGAACTCGACCTAACGAAGCTGCCAGCGAGTGAAAAAGAGGTGGTTAAAAAGCAGGTGGAGACCTACAAAGAGATTAGAGGACTGGTCCAATTCGGACAGTTTTACCGCCTGTTAAGTCCGTTTGAAGGAAACGAAACGGCGTGGTTGTTCACGAATGATGATCAATCGGAAGCACTCGTTTTCTATTTCTCGGTTTTAGCAGAACCTGCTGCACCATTGAAGTTTTTAAAAGTAACAGGAATTGATCCAAACAAGCAATATCAGTTGGTTGGAACGGACCAAGTGTTTGGGGGAGATGAGCTTATGTATGTGGGCTTGAGTATTCCGGTGGAGCTTAGAGGAGATTTTCAGAGTTATAGTTGGCATTTAAGAGAAAAATAATTATACAGAGAAAAACATTTTGCTAAAAAGGTAGTAGTAGATTCCGGGAAGAATCTACTGCTTTTTTATGTTTTTTTCCCTATAAGTAGGTCGAAACTATGAAAGATGACCTAATTTATAAAATTATCTAAAAAATAGTATTGACGATGAGAATCATTCTCCATTATAATCACAATTGTGAATGAAAATCATTATCAATAGATTAAAACATAAAAATGACCAACGGGGGATTATGTCATGAAAAAGAGAGAGTTAAAGAAAATTTTTGCAGGTTTCTTGCTAGCTAGTTCAGTTTTAACAGCATGTAGCTCAACTACTTCTACAGAAGAGACAGAAGAAAAGAAACAAGAAGAAGTAAAAAAGGAAGAAGTACAAAATGAAGAAGTAAGTTATGGTCAGGCATTCCAAGAAGCAGTTACAGAATTGGAAAAAGCGAAAGAAGACAAAGAAGTAGATTTCGATAAAGTGACTGAACTTTATACGACAAATCTTCAAGGACTTGTAAAAGAAAGAGATGTAGAATTTGAAGATACGATTGACCAACATATTACTACGGCATTAGCTGCTGGTAAAGATGGCTCGATGGACAGAGTAGTCGTAAAGCAGCTTTTTGATAAGTTAATGCAGAAGGTTTTCTATACAACTATTAAGCATGAATTTACAGAAGTAACGGAAAACTGGTCTGATAAAGAAGCGGTTAAAGAAGAAGTTGAAGAAGCAAAAGAATTCTACTCAATTATTCAATCAACTGTTGAAAAGCGTGATGCTGCTTATGGTACAAACATGGTAGATGCGATCACTGGTGGATTTGATGAAATTGAGAAAGCAGTAGAAGCTGATGATCAATTAGGCTTCAACCTTGGGAAGCAAGTAGTGGACAAAACATTGATGAAGACTTTCTACTTTGCAACAGGTGCGGTTCCGAACGGATATGCAACAAAAGCTGCTGCTGCAGCGAAGGAAAATGCGGATGAAGCAAAAATTGAACAAGCTGAAGGCTGGGCATTTTATCAATCAATTTTCACTTATCTAGATAAGCACGCAGAAGAAGATGCTGCAATCATCCTAAGTCAATTTGATCTTCAAACAGACGTAACAACACTTGATCCTGTAGCTGTAAACCAAGCTTTTGTACGTGGGTTCTCAAAAATTGCCTTACATGAGTATGAAGAGAGTGTAGAAACTTGGGGTGAAGATAAGTCTGTTATCACTGCATTAGAAGGCGCTCTATTCATTGATGTTATTGGTGAAGATATTAAGACAATTATCGGTGAAGCGGAGTTTACTGCTTTAGCTGAAAAGGCGCAAAAATATTTAGAAGCAGCAAAAGCACAAGATAAAGCGACTGCAGATGCTACGCTAGCTGAAATTCAAACGACTCTAAATACGGTCATTAACAGCGCGAAATAATTCATATAGATAGTGGGGAGGAAACCTTGGCATGATCAAGGTTTTTTCCTTTTCATTAATCCTCTCCTAGCAAAACTGCTTTCCATTTTCACTTAAGATATAATGATTGGTAAAGTGTAAAACTAGAGGTGTTGTTTTATGAAGATTATTGTAACGGGTGGAGCAGGATTTATCGGAAGCCATCTTTCTAGAAGATTATTATTAGAGCAACATGAAGTGTTTATCATCGATTGTCTTCATTCCTATTACTCTCCAGATAGAAAAAGAACGCATTTAGATGAAATAAAAAAGCTTGGTGCCTTTCACTTTTTTAATATAGACTTGCTTGATCGAGAGGGGACGATTCGGCTATTCAAGGAAATCTTCCCTGATGTCGTGATTCATCTTGCAGCTCTTCCAGGTGTTGCATACTCCATAGATCAACCACTCGAATACGTGGACTATGATATTAAGGCAACGATTAATGTGTTAGAAGGAGCAGGAAAAGCGGAAACAAGACAAGTGATTTTTGCTTCCTCGTCCTCGGTTTATGGAAATCAAGAAGGGCCATTCCTTGAAGAAATGGCGATCGGAAAAGTTATATCTCCATACGCAGCTGCCAAATACTCTGCTGAATCCTTCTGCCATGTGTATGAACATTTATATGGATTCCAACTGAATATACTAAGGTTTTTTACGGTATATGGCCCATGGGGAAGACCAGATATGGCGATTGGTCATTTTATTAAAAAGCTTATGAACGGTGAAAGCATTCGCGTGTTTGGCTCAGGCAGCGCACGAGACTATACGTATATTGATGATATAGTAGAAGGAATCAACTTGACGATGATGAAAAGCAAAGAAAATGAAACGTTTAATATTGGATCAGGAAGACCGATTACGATGGAGCATTTGTTATCTGAGTTACACATCCATTTTCCGAACATGGTCGTGAAAAGGGAAGGCAATCGTGTAGGGGATGTTCATCAAACATGGGCCGACATTTCAAAAGCTGTAAAGCAGTTAGGCTATCGACCAAAAGTTGAGTTTTCAATAGGGCTAGAGGAAACGGTGAAATGGGCGAAAGAGTATGAAGGTTCTCTCTAAGGAATTCGTTAAGAATGGCATCTCGTTGGTTATCATTTTGATCTTTATTGTGCTGACCACCATGTTGTTTGATGCCAGCCGTGTATGGAAAGCCGGGAAACTAATTGCCCAACATCCCTTTTGGCTTCTTTTCATGTTTGGTCTATATTTTCTTTCCTTTTGTTTAAAAGCGGTGGCTTGGTATCTATACTTAAAAGGGAAATCAAGCATTTTCTCTTGCTTATTAGGGATTCTTTATAGCTTATTTATAAATCACCTTCTTCCGATTAAGGTCGGTGATTTGGTTCGAGCGGAAGTATTGAAAAACAGAGAAGAGCTAGTAAATAGAGAAGAAGCGTATCATTCTGTTATCGTCCTAAGGGCGTTGGATATGGTCTGTTTAATCGGTATCACTTTTGTCGGGTTACTTGCTTTAGACATTATCTACCGTATCCCAACTTGGCTGATTCTCGGTGGGCTATTGCTTGTTTTGCTAGCTTTAATCATTAGTAGACAATTTTTTGGCAGGTTTTTAAAAAGGCAATTTGTTTTAATGAAGGGTGCTTTATTAGGTTGGAACGGATTCGTTATTATTATTGCCACATTGATTAGTTGGATATTAGAAGCAGGGGTATTGTATGGTACGGTACATATACTTACAGAAAAGGCGAGCTTATTAGAGTTAGCTTTTGTAAACAGCTTGACGATTGCTGGGCAAGTATTTCAAGTGACCCCTGGAGGAATCGCCAACTACGAAAGTGTCATGACCTTTGGTTTAGGTATCTTAGGAATTTCGATGAAAGTAGGATACACAATTGCGGTCTTTAATCATGCCATTAAGTTCTTATTTTCCTATATTGTTGGGGCATTTTGTATATGGATTCATCCAATCAAGTTAGACACCATTAAGAATTTGGCAAGATCGAGAGGAGTTAGTAGAAAGTGAAAAGTGCTTCAAAGTTTGAAAAAGTGGCAGCCCGATGTTGGAACTTACTTAACGAAGGCAAGCCCTTTACACCTATTTTTGTATTAGGAACGTTTCTTTTGTTTCATTTTAGGGATATGGCTTCGGTCGCGAATCTATCTTCCATCTTTCTATCATTACTGGTGATTATCCCGATTTTAGTCCTGTATTTTATTTTTGATTTTCCTTTATTTTTAAGAAATTATTTATGGATTCCTTTTATTGCTTATCTAATTGTATGGAATGAAGTTCATCTTCCATTATTACTGTTTGCGATCGGTCTTTATTTGTTTTTTACCGTCTTTTTCTGGGGTACTCTTTATTATCATTTAAGAATTGGGACATCGTGGTTGAATTTCACTCGTTTTTGGAAGCTAGTTATGAAAAATAGTGATTCAACGAGTGGAAATGCACAGGAACAATTGCCGAAGTTTTTACTCGTGTTATCTATTTGGCAGTTAGTTTATGAAAATCATCGTTCAGGCGAGCCTTTTGATTATCTTGCCATCTTCGTGTTCTATGGTTTTATTTTCATTTTTGCATGGATATTACACCGCTACTTGTTCGATTGGAAGCCGGCGATGTATGCGGACTATACAAAGGATTCTACTGAGCCACCAATAAAAGCTCTCTCTGATAAAGTCGTTGTCATCGTTATTGATGGGATGAGAAAGGAACGATTTTACGAGGCAAATACGCCTTTCCTCGATTACTTGAAGGAAAACGGGACGGAGTATACGAATATGGAGACGGTGTATCCGGCAAGAACGGTCGTTTGTTTTACGTCGATGTTTACAGGAACGTATCCATTTGAGCATGGAATTACGTCTAATATGGTTTGGAAGCTAGGAATCAAGGTAGAGAGCATTTTTGACTCGTTGCGTAAGGTAGGGAAAAAAGGCAGGCTTTTAGGGATTGCCCATTTGGTTGATTCAATGGGAGACGATGTCGAAACCGTTACAGCTGTTATGCATAATGACGAAGCAGATCCGAACATTATGAAAAGGGCAAAAAAAATCATGAAGGAACAGGATCCGGACTTATTCATTGTACAAATGATCGCAACGGATCAAACAGGTCACTCAAGAGGGGTCCTATATGATGAGTATATTCAAAAAATCGAAGAAGCAGACGCTTTGGTAAAGGACTTTGTTGAGTCGCTTAAAGCAGATGGGAAAATGGAGAATACAACATTATTTATTTGCGCGGACCATGGGCAGGCAGACGGAATTGGCGGACACGGTCACCTCGATGAAGGGGAGCGCTTCGTTCCATTTTTTATGTACGGCCCACATATTGAGAGAGGCAAGAAAGTAGAGCAAAAGCATAGTCTCGTTTCCATGGCTCCAACATTAGCACATCTTTTAGGGGCACCATTCCCTAGCCACAGCCGTGGAAAAGTATTAATCGAAGCGATTAAGGAAAGTAGAGAGTAAAAATGAATAGACAAAAGGTAATCGTATTTTTACCAGCCTATAATGAGGAAGAATCGATTGGGGAAGTTATAAAAGGCATTCCCCGTGACTTCCATAATTCAGTCGAGGTTCGTGTATTAGTGATAGATGATGGTTCTATGGATGCGACTGTCCAAGTAGCGAAAAAAGCGGGTGCTGATTTTATCGTAAGCTTTGAAAAAAATCAGGGTCTTGGAGCTGCGGTTCGGACGGGGATCAAGGAATGCTATAAGCACGGTGCTGATATTGGAGTCATGATTGACGCAGATGGAGAGTATCCAGCAAAGCAAATACCTGAATTGTTACAACCGATTTTTTCAGGGGAAGCGGATTATACAATGGGCTCACGTTTTTTAGGAACAATTAAAGGAATGAAAATCCATCGTCGACTTGGCAACTATTGTTTCACCTTCATTCAAAGTCTACTATTGAAAAAATGGATATACGATGGCCAATCTGGAATGAGAGCTTTCTCCCGACAAGCTCTTGAGCATGCGGAGATCATTCATGATTATAATTATGCCCAAGTGATTACATTAAATTTAGTGAGAAAGGGATTCCGTGTTCAAGAAGTACCTATTCGATATCAAGTACGAAAAACAGGAGAGTCCTTCATTACTTTCAGAGGGTATCTATCAACGGTACTTCCAGCCATTATAAAGGAAATAAGAAGACCCGTTCAGAAAGTAGAGATCGATTACTCCGCTCACATAATCAATCAAACATCAAAGGCTAAAAATCAATTGATTCAGGGGATTTATCCATCAAATGTACACATAAAATAAACATGAATTTTAAATTGACACTAAAAATGATAATCATTATCATTAAAGATAGGAGGCAGGTATATGTTTAAGAAGTTTTTGTTTTTTAGCTTGTTAGTAATCCTTACTTTTACCAGTATGTTTACCACATCAGCTAGTGCCTATACGTACGGAGATCCAAACAAAGAAGAGGTGGCAGAAGCCTATAAAGAAATACTTATAAAATTGGAACAAGATCCTCCGAATTTTGCTGAGTCAAGAAAAATCTATGAATCAGTAAAAGAAGAAGTAGATATGCATATGGGAGCAGAGCCTTCGGAGTTTATTCTTGCTGGAATTGATTCCGAGGACAAAGAAGCTACCATTGAAAATATGGAAAAACTTTTAGTACTGAACATAGCAAGAAGAATGGAAAATATCGAGGGCAAATTTACTGAGTATGACACAAGTAAAAAGTTATTAGCGAAGGCATTTGCTACATATGAAGCATTGTCACCTAGAGTAGAAGCGGAAAATTCTGAATTAGACGAGGACTTAAAGGCTAGCTTTGACGAAGCGTTAAATGCACTTGGTAATCCGGGACTATTCGGGGTTGGTAAGAAGGAATCAGACCTAGAGGCCTTTAAGACGAATAAGGATAAAATCTTATCTAATTTGCAGAAGGAATTTCAGTTAAAAAGCTTGGAAGTAGGTCATTTTTCTGAAAGTGCAACAGAAACAGAGTCTACTGGAAAGAAAGAATGGACGGACATCTCTAATATCCGAAATTGGATTCCATTAATTCTGATAACTACAGCGATTGTAGGGGTAATTGTCTTTACCATTAGAAAAAGAAACCGTAAGTAAAAGTCATCCTGGGGAAGGTGAAAGACTGTGGAAGTTCAAGCATTATTGATTACATTTCGTGAAGTACTTGAAGCACTACTCATTATCGGAATCATCACAACTTATCTGAAAAGAATGGATCAAGCGCAATACAATAAATATGTTTGGCTCGGTGCAGGGTTAGCAGTTCTAGCGAGTGTTGGGGTTGCCATGCTATTTCAAGTGGTGTTTACAGGTTTTGCAGCGATGGGGAACGAAATCTATTTAAAAATAGGCATTATGCTCGTATCCACAATTCTCTTGACCCAGATGGTTTTTTGGATGGCAGAACATAGTAAGGATATCAAAGGAAACATGGAAGGAAAAATGAACAAGTTTATTTCAACTGGTAATATTGTTGGAATGGTCATTCATTCCTTCTTAGTTGTCCTTCGTGAAGGGGTAGAAACAGTATTCTTTTTTGCGGCTATTACAGGTGGAAATATTGGAGCAGCACTACAAGGCTGGGGTGCTCTTACGGGAGTCATTATCGCGGCTGTTGTATCGTACTTCTTCTTTAAAGGAACGATGCGTATTTCCTTGAAGACCTTCTTTAAAGTAACGGGAGCATTTATTATTTTAATTGCGGCTGGATTACTTGTTCAAGCGATCTCCATGATGCAAGATGTTGGGATTATCGGTAGTGTTGTTCCACATCTCTATGATATTACTTGGTTCCTACCAGAGCACTCCATTGACCATGCACATTATGTCAGGGATTATGGGGTAGAGCCACTCCTGTCGGGAGATATTGGAATCTTCCTAAAAGCCTTATTCGGATATTCATCCATGCCTTCAATAGAAGAAGTGATTGCTTATATTGGTTACTTTGTAGTGATCTATCTATTAACAGGATATCAACCGAAAGAGAAGATCAGAGATTCGAAAAACACTACTGAAGTAACTACTTTTGACGCACAGGTGAAATAACTGTTTTGAAGGGTACAAGGCATTTGTCTTGTACTTTTTCTATAGTTTTATATACATAAAGGTGTGATACTAGTTGGAAAAGGTCAAGCAAAGTATTATTATCTCTCTTAGCACTTTGTTTATCATATGGTTGGTTTTTTCGCAGATAGTGAATTTGAATTCGTTTGCTTCTACTTATGATCAGGTAGATTTTGCATTAGCGCTTGAGCGGTATGATCTTTTAGCCATGCAGCCCCATTTTCCTGGATATCCCTATTTTATTTTAGGAGGTTATCTTGTTCACCAATGGGTTTTAGACAAGGCGGCCTCATTAACATTATTTAATATCGTATTATATACGAGTGCCCTTATCCCCATGTATAAGCTTTCACGAAGCCACTTGTCCCAATCAGTGAGCCTATTGGTTGCAACATTAACGTATTCGTCAGGGTTTGTGGTTGTTATGGTCAATCAGCCAATGTCGGAAGGTGCAGCAATTGCTATATTATGGTGGTATATTTGGAGTATTTACGTTGCATGGAAAAAACAAAGCATGTGGAGAAGGATGTTGCCGTTATTTCTATTAAGTATATTAATGGGGATTCGTTTATCTTATCTTCCTTTATCCGTCGGAATCGTATTTCTTTTTTATAAGCAATGGAAAAATAAACAATTAAGAATGAAAGAAATAATGCTCTTAGGGCTTATCGCTTTCCTATTTCAGTTGCTCTGGGTCGGAGGAGTCGCATTAACGGAAGGGGGCTTCTTTGGTTTTATAAAACTCGCTCTTTCTTTTACGAGCGGGCATTTTAATGACTGGGGTGGAACAGCGGCCTCTACCGATCAATCCTTTTTGAATAGGTTGTATCAACTGATCGTACAAAATATAGTCTGGACGGGAATTGGGATAAGGTCCTTTATTCTAACAAGTATGTTTGCTGTAATGTTTCTATCTTCTTTTCGGAATTTCCAGGGGGAAAAAATTAAGTCTAGTTTTCTCTTTCAACTTTTCGTCATTCTGATGGGGATATATTTTTTTTGGGCCATATTTGCACAAAACGTAGAAAAGCCAAGACATATCATGCCTTTGATTACCTTAGGATTATTTAGTATGTATATTCTGCTTTTTTTTAAGTGGAAAACAGGCTTCATGATTGTTTTTTCATTTTTGTTATTGTCCATACAAGGGTACCAAACCACACATTTATTGAAAGAGCAGGCAAGAAATCTTCCAGCGACATATCAGTTGGCCTCTTTCTTAGAAAATCGCAATGAGCCTTTTGTCATATATGCTTGGGAGGAGTCAAGGGTCTTTACGTATCTTAATGCACCTTTTCCTCACAAGGAAATCAATACATATTTAAATTTCTTACATGACCAATCCTATTACAAAAATAAGGATATCTTGTTAACCAGTAGTGTAATCAAAGGATTTGAATCCCAAGGAGTTGATCTTAACGGTAAGGTGGAAATAGTCCAGGAATTTTCCTCGAATGCATTGTTTGACCCTGTTTATCATCATATTATTTTATATAAATGGAAGAATGTTTAAATTTGAAATAAATCAAGAAGTTAGTATATATATGGATTACAAATCCAGATTTCTAAAAAGCAGCCTTTTTATAAAAGACTGTTTTTTTGTACGCCAGCTATGTTCTCTGAATAACTTCTTAAAGCATATAATCTAGTAATCCAGGATTGCTAGGAGGAATTTCCAAGAAAAGTAATGACATTTAGTCCATTATTTGAGTAAATAGTAGCAGGTGAATGAAATTTCTGATAACCATTACATAGGATGAGCAAGGAGTTGAATTAGAAGTTGAAGTTACGAACGTTACTTTACTCAGGCTTTGGGGTAGTGATTGGTGTGATGCTACTTATTTTATTGATTGCTATGGGCATGTCCAGAGAGCAAAACGAGAGGATGAATGAGCTAGTACAAGATCGGTATGAAAAAATAAAGATGGCTAATGTCATTCGAGTGGAAATAGGGAAAATTGGGAGAGAGCTCAATAAAGTTGCTTATTCTCAAGCGGAAGCTATTGATGTGAAAAATATACAGGATATAGAAAAATCTTATTCTAGAATAAATGATTCCATTGATACATTAAAGCAGGTTCTACAAGTAAAAGAGGCAAAGGAAATGCTGTTGCAAACATCTGAGCAATTCCAAAGCTATAAAGAGGTGGTAAATAGCATCATTAACCTTGATTCGGAAGTGAAGGAAAATGGTCTTCAGCAAAGTTTACAACTTGCAGAACAAAAAAGAGAAAAGCTAGTCTCCAGTACTGAGAACCTTATTTCTATTCAAGAATCGATCATGGACGAAACGATTAAAGAAACGGATGACATGTATGTTAGAACCATTCAGATCATTATTATCACTACCATCCTTGGAGTAGTGATGGGATTAGGATTAGCGTTATTTGTTATTAAAAGTATTTCGACTAGACTCAATCGAGTAAAGAATGTAATGAAGCAAATTGGATATGGAACAGAAACCTATCCCAAGATCGACATTATACATAAAGATGAAGTGGGGGAGATATCCCTAGCTTTTAATGAAATGAGTAGTGCGCTTGAACAACATGAAAAAATTGAGCGAGAGTTAATGGAAAGTATGGAAAGGGAAAATTGGCTCAAATCAAGACTATCGGAACTGGCTACGATGTCACAGGGAAGTTTGGATTCAGAAGATCTTGGAACAAAATTTATTTATTCGATAAGTAGGATGGTTGAAGCCAACTATGCCATGTTATATGAAAAGGATAAAAAGGAGAACGTGCTATCGAAATTAGCATCCTATGCTTTTGTAGATGGAGGAATAGGAAAAGATAGAATTACTATAGGAGAGGGTTTGGTTGGACAATGTGCGCTAGATGGTCAGCCAATCCTAATGGAACAAGTACCAGAAAATTATATAAAAATAGCATCTGGACTGGGAGAAACTAACCCCTCTGCTATATTTATTTTACCGATTTTAATTGAGGGAGAACTGGTAGGAGTGATGGAGCTAGCAAAGCTTACCTCCTTTACCCAAGAACAGTTATCCCTAATTGAACAAGCGGCTGTCCAATTAGGGATCACACTTAATCGAATTGAAAGACATATGCAGATTCAAGAATTATTAGAAGAATCGCAGACTCTTAATGAAGAACTACAAACTCAATCAGAGGAGCTTCAAACTCAACAGGAAGAACTTCGCACGATGAATGATGAATTAGAAGCTCAATACAATAGTTCAGAGCAAAAGACGAAGGAATTAGAAAAAATTCAAAGTGAATTAGTGACCAAGAATGAAGAAGTCATCCAATCCTCAAAATACAAATCAGAGTTTTTAGCCAATATGTCACATGAGCTTCGTACCCCTCTGAACAGCTTAATCATATTGTCTCAAATGCTAACTGAAAATAAAGAAGGAAACTTAGATGAAAAGCAGATTGAATATGCGAAGACGATATATTCATCTGGAAATGATTTGTTAGACCTCATCAATGATATTTTAGATTTATCAAAAATTGAATCTGGAAAAATGGAATTGCACCATGGAGAGGTCGTGGTAAATGATATTCTGTCCTATACAGAAAGGCAGTTTACCCCTATTGCAAAAAAGAAGGATCTTGAGTTTTCTGTTTCGGTTAGTGACGATGTCCCTTCCATTCTATATACGGACGAGCAAAGAATTTATCAAATTATTAAGAATCTACTCTCTAATGCTATTAAATTTACGGAAAAGGGAAGTGTTCAGCTAGTAGTCGGGAAAGCTAGCCTCAGGAAGGAAGCACTAGCTTTTACAGATTACATTACGATTTCTGTCGTAGATACAGGGATTGGAATTGATCAAACAAAACATTCCATTGTCTTTGATGCTTTTAGACAAGCCGATGGAACGACAAGCCGTAAATTTGGAGGAACGGGATTAGGATTATCTATTTCAAGAGAGCTCGCTCGAATGTTACATGGTTTTATTGAGGTAGATAGTGTAGAAGGAGAAGGGAGTACATTTACTCTTTACCTACCGATTGAAGGGGTCGCTACAGAAGAAAGTCTATACTTCACTCAGGAGGTAGCTGGTAGCTTAGAAACTACAGAAGAGCAACCAGGGCAAGCGGACGGTCTACAACTATATTCCAGACAGGAAGAAATAAATTTGTTAGCTGGGAAAAAAATTATGGTGGTAGATGATGATATGCGAAATATCTTTGCCCTTACGAGTGCATTAGAAGGGGCAGAGATGAACGTTGTGTTTTCTGAAAATGGAAAAGAAGCAATAGACATGCTTGTCAGTCACCCAGATATCGACTTAGTTCTGATGGATATTATGATGCCTGAGATGGATGGCTATGAAGCAATGCAAAAGATAAGAAGCATGCAGGCATTTAAATCTCTCCCTATTATTGCACTAACAGCAAAAGCGATGATGCACGATCGACAAAAATGCATAGATGCAGGTGCTTCAGACTATATTAGCAAGCCAGTAAACTTAGAGCAATTATTCTCCTTACTCAAAGTTTGGCTTCATAAGTAGGTGAAAAAATGGAGGAACGATCAATCTATCAAAAAGTAGAGACGAATGAGTGCAGCAATCTGGAAAAACTAGAAATTGAGCTTCTGTTAGAAGGGATTTTTCGTCATTATGGATTGGATTTTAGAAACTATAATTTTTCGAGTGTTCGGAGGAGAATTTGGCATCGTATTCAATTAGAGAAGATCTCATCGGTTACCGCCTTACTTGACAAGGTGCTGCGTGATCCGCAACTGATGGAAAAGTTATTTTTGGACCTTTCTATCAATGTAACGGAAATGTTTCGTGATCCTCAATTTTTCAAGGTCTTTCGAACAAAGGTAATTCCTATTCTTAAGGAGATACCAGTTATTCGCATCTGGCATGCGGGCTGTTCAACGGGAGAAGAGGCTTATTCGATGGCGATTTTATTGCATGAGGAGGGCCTATATAAGAAGGTGAAAATCTATGCCACCGATATGAATGAGCATGTCATTTTGAAGGCAAGACTGGGACGATTTCCCTTACATAAAATGCAGGGGTATACCAGTAATTATGTAGCATCCGGTGGAAAGAAGGCTTTCTCAGAGTATTATAAGGTTGTTTCTGAAGAAGTGGAGTTTCACCCTTTTTTACGAGACATTATCGTATTTGCCCAACACAATCTGGTAACAGATAGCTCCTTTAATGAATTTCATGTCATTATTTGCCGTAATGTCATGATCTACTTTGATCGAGATCTTCAGGACCGCGTGCACCATCTGATGTTTGAGAGTCTATCTCCGTCTGGCTTTCTGGGATTAGGTAATAGAGAGTCGATATCCTATACAAAGTTTAATCAATTGTATCAAGAGATTGATTCGAATGAAAAAATCTATCAAAAAATGAAACTATAAGGGCGTTAGTGATATGGAAATGGAAAGAGTAAATATTTTATTAGTAGATGACCATCCGGAAAACCTATTAGCTCTTGAGGCTGTATTAGCTTCTCCAAAATATTCTTTAATAAGTGCCACATCAGGAGAGGAAGCACTGAAATCTATCTTACAAAAGGATTTTGCTGTGATTCTAATGGATGTGCAAATGCCAGGCTTAGATGGGTTCGAAACAGCGAAGTTAATAAGAGCAAGAGAGAAATCAAAGGATATTCCGATTATATTTATTACAGCATTAAGCCAAACACAATATCACGTGAGACAGGGATATGCCGTAGGAGCCATTGATTATATTTTTAAGCCCTTTTCTCCCGTTGTTTTAAAAAGCAAGGTAGAAGGTTTTGTAAAGATATATAACATTCAAAAACAAGTACAAAATCAAAACCAATTGATCAAAAAACAGGCAGAAGAGTTAAAAGCCGCTTACGATCAGTTAGAGGTATTGGTACAAGAACGAACAAAAGAATTATTGAAGAGTCGAGAGTTTATTAAAGAGTCTGAAAAGCTAACGGTAGTAGGCGAGTTAGCCGCGGGAATTGCGCATGAAATTAGAAATCCACTTACTAGCCTAAGAGGATTCACTCAGCTGTTGGAATTTCAGTCCAGTTTAAAATCAGAATATCTCCCGATCATGATTACTGAAATTGATCGAATCAATACGATTGTTGGGGAGTTATTGTTATTAGCTAAACCAAATAAAGTAGACTTTCGAGAAGTTGAGTTACTTGAGTTACTTGAGACCATTACTACCTTTATGAGTGCTCAAGCGAATCTGCATGGTGTGACGATTCGTTTGGAAAAAACGGTAAGTAAACCCATCTTCACTTATGGTTTAGAGAATAAGATGAAACAGGTATTTATAAATATTTTGAAAAACTCAATTGAAGCCATGCCAGATGGCGGAATGATTACTGTCCATTTAACAAAGAAAAATGAAAAAGTACATATTACGTTTATCGATCAGGGCCAAGGAATTCCGTACGAGATTTTGGAGAAAATTGGACAACCCTTTTTTACGACAAAGGAAGAGGGAACCGGCTTAGGAATTATGGTATGCCGAAGTATTATCGAAAATCACAAAGGGGTTATGAACATAGAAAGTGAAGTGGGAAAAGGAACGAAGGTTGAGATTATATTAGATGCTTACGTACCGCCCCCTCTACACTCAAATTAGAAACACCGGATCATCTTATTTAGGTTTGAAAAGCAGTGGAATCATCCCATTGCTTTTTTTATTGATTCTCGTCCATAATTAAATAATCCTATTATAATAGTAAAATCTTAGTCTCTTAAAAAGGATTTTTCCAGCTTTCGAGCGAACCTAAATAAGATAGTCTGTTTGTATTTATCGAGGGGGGATTAGATGGAATACGCGTATGAATGGGTAGAAACAGAAGGACATTTTCCAATCAAGATCATTTATCACGAATCGGACGAAGCAGGATATATCCCAAATCATTGGCATGAGAGTATTGAAATCTCCTATGTTCTTTCTGGAAAGATTGAAGAGATTTATGTTGATGGAAGGACCTATACCTCCCGTGAAGGAGATATTGTGGTTATTAATTCAAATTCGATCCATTCCTTTACAGGGGAAAGAGGTACGGGACTAGAAGCGATAACGGTCTTTATTCCTCCTGAGCTGTTAAGGGAAAAGGGTGTAAAAATAGATGAAGTGGCTTTTGACTGTGTATCAATCGGGGAACGGGACGAAGATCGGCTTCAACATCTTCATGAGTTACGGATGGTTTTAGATCAGTTGACAGACGCCTACTTGAACAGAGAGAAAGAACATTTTTCTTATGTAAAAATTACTGCATTATCGTATGAATTACTGTATGTGTTATTAAAGTATTTTCAAGTGCCTAAGGAAAGTCAGCCGAATATTCACTCCAAAAAGCATCTAGACCGGTTGGCTCAGATTTTTAATTATATTAAGGAAAACTATCAACAGAAACTATCTTTAACGATGATCGCCGATGAATTTGGGATCACTGCAGAATATTTATCTCGCTTTTTTACGAAGCATATTGGTGTCACTCTTTTACATTATATCAATGCGGTTCGGCTTGAATATGCCCACCGTGATCTAGTAAATACCGATCTTTCTATACTAGAGATTGCTTTAAAAAATGGCTTTCCGAATGAGAAGTCATTTAATAGAGTATTCAAGTCGGTGTATAAGCTCGCTCCTAGTCAATATCGCAGGGAGTCGAAAGTACCTAATCAAGAATTGACGTTTTTTTAGCTATAAAAGGACAAGACGAAAACTTTGTTTCCTACTAAAATCAAAAATGTAAACGCTTAAATAATTGATTTTGTAGGAGGAACTGTCATGTTAAAAAGAATGAAGAAACAAGCACGTAAGGCATTTCTATTATCACTAGTAGTATGTACGACTTTTTCTTTTAGTAGTGGAGTGATGGCAAAGGACTTGAAAACACAACCAACCTCTTATCAAACGGTTACAGAAATTGAAGACTGGGGTCCAGCGATTACGAAGGTCATTGTGGATTTAGGAAGACCTGTTCCGGTTAATTCTGTAACAACAGATACTTTTGATGTAAATGTTAAAATCAGTGATCCTCGTTTAGCTGATCCATTTTTATACGAAGATAAACGGACAATCACAAAAGCGTATGTATCTGATAAAAATGGAAATCCAGCTGTCGCCACAGGAAAATACGTGGTGCTAGAAATGAAAATTGGACCTAATGAACCGCTAGGCAATGCTATGAATTATGACTGGCAGGACACAGGCTTTAATGATTGGACAGATAACGATTACACGATCACTCAGAAAGAAGCAATTGCTACACCAGCTGGAACGATATCTGGCTTAAAGATTGATACATTCTCAGGTGGCATAAAAGAGCTAGTAGACGAATTCTCTACAGGTGAAGCTACATATGACGATGTGACACTAACATATGCGGATTTTGAGCCGAAGAAGGATAACAAGAAAAATCCTTTGGTCATCTGGCTACATGGGGCAGGTGAAGGTGGAACAGATCCAACGATTCCGATCTCTGCAAACAAGGCAGTGAACTGGGCTTCAGATGACATTCAATCATACTTTGACGGTGCTTATGTGTTAGCTCCTCAAACACCAACATTCTGGATGGATGGTTTCACTAGCTTTGGCGATGGAACGTCCAAATATGAAGATGCATTAATGAGCTTGATTCAAGACTATGTGTCTAACAATAAAGACATCGACACAGATCGTATTTATATTGGTGGAGATTCAAACGGTGGATACATGACGATGCTCATGATTCGTGATTATCCAGAATATTTCGCAGCGGCTATTCCAACTTGTGAAGCGCTAGCGGACACACTCATTACAGATGAGCAAATTGAAGGTATGAAGAACGTACCAACATGGTTTGTCACTTCTGCGAACGATCCGGTTGTAGATGTGAACAATTATACGGTGCCAACGTATGAGCGTTTAGTGGATGCAGGTGCTCCCAATGTCCACTTATCACTATTCGATAACGTGGTAGATACTTCAGGCTTGTACAAAAATGATGAAGGTACACCATACGAGTACAACGGCCACTGGTCATGGATCTACGTGTACAACAATGACGTAAAAACAACCATCGATGGAAAAGAAATCACTCTTATGGAATGGTTAGCAAGCCAATCTAAATAATATCCGAAAAGCAGTGTGCTTCTAACAAGAATCACACTGCTTTTATTTGGTATAGTAAATACATAACATGGAAGAGAGGTGCCACAATGAAATCAGAACAGCAATATTTCGAAGAAGGAAAGTCGATCCAAGCATACATGGATGAAATGAGTACATTAAAAGAGGAAAGCTTTGCCGTGTATGAGCGATTTCAATTACCTGAAGATGGATTTGTAGACATACTAAATCAACATTCACTTCACTTTTTAACCATTACAGAAGATTGGTGCGGTGATGCGATGATGATCAATCCAGTCATTCGCAAGCTAGCCGAAGCGGCAAACATTGACATGCGTGTCACCTTACGTGACGCTGATACCGATTTGATTGACCGACACCTAACAAACGGCGGACGTGCAATCCCGATGATTTTGATTTTAAATGAGCAAGGTGAGTTAGTAGGAAAATGGGGTCCGCGAGCACCAGAAGTTCAACAAATGGTTAACGAACTTCGTGCCACCCTGCCAGCCAAAGAAGACCCTTCTTTTGCGGAAAAACAAAAAGAAGTCTTTAGCGCATTAAGAAAAAGTTATGTGGAAGACAAAACCCTTTGGTCATATGTGTATGAGAGCTTTAAGGGAAGAGTATTAGAAGTGATCTAAGTTTAAGCTTTTGTTTATCCGGGTACTAGTCTACTACCATCACAAAGGAGGAAATACATATGGGATTGCTTCTTTATTTGATCGTAGGCGGTATCATCGGGTGGTTGGCGAGTTTAATTGCAGGAAACAATCTGCCCTATGGGATCATTGGGAATATCATTTGTGGAATCATAGGTGCGTGGATTGGTGGGATGCTTCTAGGAACATGGGGACCAGCATTCGCAGGCATCGCCATTTTACCAGCATTAATCGGTAGTATTTTGTTTGTTTTACTATTGCGGGTTGTCACAAACATCCTGTCTAAATAATGAGTGAAGGCAGCCTTAAGGGTTGTCTTTTTTTTGTTTCATCCACTGCTAAATGATGGATTTTTTTGTGGAAAATGGACAATTTAATAAAAATAACTAAAACAGGTTGAGGTGGAATCGTTGCATGATCAAGAGGAGGCACTTGCTTTTTAATTTAGCGATTATAGCCATTCCGTGGTTATCGTTATTATTTATCGGGAAGAAAAGCTTTAAGCGTTATTCTTTCACCGGTATTTTTATTGTGGTATTTGAAATCATTAATCATATTTACGGTCATAGGAGGAACTGGTGGAAATTTTACGATGGGTATAAATCTTTTTTTAAGGATGAACTTCCTTTTAGTATCGGCCCTTATATGCCTCTTACGATGTGGCTGTTGAAATATTCCTATGGGAATTTTAAGAAGTTTGTGCTTCTTAATGTGATTGCCGATGGAGTCTTTGCTTTTGTAATAATGGATGTATTGAAGAAATTTAGAATCATCAGTCTAAACGGGTTAACTCGTGTCCAATTTTTCTTCTATATACACTATAAAGCGTATTTATTGTATGCCGTGCAGTATTTAGTTGAAAAGTATAGAAGGGGAATGTAATCATTCCCCTTTGATATATTACTTTAGATACAAATCAATGATTTGCTTGAGTTCCTCTAAATACAATTTAGCGATCCGGCTAAGTTGTGTTTTTTTATTAACGACGCAGCCGACTGTAATCAGTTCACCTTCCTCTAAGGGGACAGATACAATATTAGATCCGTTCAAGTCTTCACTTAAAATACCAGTCGATATTGTATACCCATTTAACCCTATTAGCAGATTAAAAAGGGTGGCGCGATCACTAACCTGAATGCTTTTTTTACAAGGAATCGTGCTAAATAGCTCTTCTGAATAATAAAACGAGTTATATTCCCCCTGTTCAAACGTTAGACGTGGAAATTCTTCTAACTCCTCTAACGTGACCGTTGCTTTCTTTGCCAGTGGATTTTTAGTACTGACAAATATATGGGGCTTTGCTTGAAAAAGAACTTCAAAATCTAACCCTCGCTCTTTTAGCAACGGCATCATGACTTTTTCATTAAAAGAACTCACATACAAAATACCAATTTCACTTCGTAGATTTTTGACGTCTTCGATGATTTCATAGGTTCTCGTTTCCCTTAAAGTGAATTGGTATTTTTCCTCGCCATGCTTCTTAATCATTTCTACGAATGCGTTCACGGCAAACGCATAATGCTGGGTGGAAACGGAAAAGAGCTGCTCAGAGGGGGCGGTATTAAAGTAACGGCGCTCTAGTAATTCGGCTTGTTCCACCACCTGCCTAGCATACCCAAGAAACTCCGCTCCGTCTGTAGACAGCGTAATTCCTGTAGATGTACGAGTGAAAATGGTAATTCCTATTTCTTTTTCAAGCTCTTTTATCGCTTTTGATAAACTAGGTTGCGAGATATATAATCTACGCGCTGCTTCATTAATCGAACCACAAGCCACCACTTCTATCACATATTTTAGCTGCTGTAACTTCATCTTGATTCCCCGTTTTTACTTTATGGTTTCTATTTCGTTATTGTACTCTTGAAAAAAAGAGGGGTAAAGAAAAAGCAGAGCTAATGGAAAAATTAGCTCTGTTTCTTTTATGAAGTTTGATGCTCCACATGAACTCTTTTAATAAACATACTAACGAATACGCCGACTACAGCAATGACAATCGCAAAAATAAAGGCATCCTGTACTCCTGAAGTAAAGGCTAGTAATGGATTGAGCGGGTTTGTTGCATCTGTCACGTTTTTCATATAATCTTCCACACCAGAAGATAAAATGGAGATCGCGATAGCTGTACCGATCGCACCAGCTACTTGCTGGAGGGTATTCATAATGGCTGTTCCATCTGGATACAGTTCACGTGGCAATTGGTTTAACCCATTGGTTTGAGCGGGCATCATAATCATTGAAACGCCCACCATCATCAAGATATGCATCGCAATAAGGAATGCTGAAGACGTTTCTAAACCAATGGTAGAGAAACCGAATAAAGAGCCAGTGACAATCACAAGACCAGGGATAACTAACCACTTTGGTCCGAATTTATCAAATAAGCTACCCATAACAGGGGAGAGCAATCCGTTCACAATTCCACCTGGTAAAAGAAGAAGTCCGGCAGCAAACGTGCTTAAAGCAAGAGATGTTTGTAAGTACAGTGGCAATAGAATCATGGACGATAAAATCACCATCATACAAATGAGAACTAATAATAATCCAACAACGAACATTGGGTATTTAAACGCACGCAGATTGAGCATCGGCTGATTCATTTTTGTTTGACGGATACAGAATAAAACAAGTCCAATCAATCCAACTGAGATAGCAGTGATCACCGTTGGGTCTCCCCAGCCACCGCCTTCGCCTGCAGAACTAAATCCGTACACCACTCCACCAAATCCAATCGTGGATAACACAATAGATAATACATCTATCTTCGGCTTCGTAGGTGTGGATACATTTTGCATATAGAAGTAGCCAAAAACTAGTGCAACGATTAATAACGGAAGGCAAATCCAGAAAATCCAGTGCCATGTAAGATTTTTTAAAATAAGACCAGACAGAGTTGGTCCAACAGCAGGGGCGAACATGATGACAAGTCCCATGAGTCCCATAATTTTTCCACGTTTATACGGTGGAACGATTAATAAAATCGTGTTGAACATTAGTGGCAACATGACCGCTGTTCCCATTGCTTGCACGACCCGTGCTAACATTAAAACGGCGAAGGAAGGGGCAATCGCTGCGATAAATGTTCCGATAATCGAGAAGGCAAGTGAAGCAATGAACAATGGTCGGGTTGAAAACCACTGCAGAATAAGACCAGAAACAGGAACCAGAATTCCAAGTGTAAGGAGGTAACCGGTTGTTAACCATTGAACCGTCGTTTCTTTAATGGCAAAGTCTTCTATTAAACTACCAAGTGCCATGTTTAAAGCTGTTTCACTGAATAAACCGATAAATCCAGCAATTAAGAATGAGACAAGAATCGGGAGTACTTTGTATTCACCCGTTTCTTCCCCCTGTGTTTTACTCATTTGAGCGTCGATATTCATTCTTTTTTCCTCCTAGTTCTTATGGCTGAGTAAAGCGGGAATTTGGTTAGCAATTAAACGTAAAGTATCCCCGTTTTTACTAGTTAATGAAAGGGTTGTTGCACCTTCAAGCAGGGCGTTGATGGTAACGGCAAGTTCACGAGCCTTTGTGGTTTCGTAGCCATTTTGTTCAAGCTTTTCTGCGTAAAGATCCTGCCATTCTTTGAAGGTTTGTTCACAAGCAAGCCGAAGCGGTTCATGCGTATTCGCCGTTTCAGCAGCAAGTAGACCAATTTTTAATCCATCTAAGCTGCAGGGTGAATCGAACAATACAGCAATATTGTTCACATGTTGTTGAAAGGATTGAATCAGATTATTTGTGGAAGAAAGATCCTTTCGTGTTTGCTCTAGAACATCCTGCTTCATCAGGTTAATCGCTTCTAAAGCAATTTCTTCTTTCCCCTTTGGAAAATGGTAATACAACGATCCTTTAGGTGTACCACTCTCCTCGATAATTTGATTAACCCCAGTCGCACTATAACCTTGTCGTTGAAACAAACGAGAAGCGGTTTGTAAAATAATCTCTTTTGTATGTTCTTTTTTGGTTTTCATCGTCTGAAGTCATCCTTTTAGAAGAAATTATAGAGATCGGTCTATATAAATATAGTTAGAATTTGAATGAATGT
>WTKE01000066.1 GCA_011524525.1 Bacillus sp. (in: firmicutes)
GCTGGGGGGTTCGGTACTGGTAGGGGGAGGGAAAGCAGTTAAACGATAAGATAGGGACATTCTAATTGCCCGGAGCAACCCAATAAGTTATCAACCGGTTAAATAGCGTCTCTCTAATTGCCCGCAGCAACCCAATAAGTCACCGACCGGTCAAATAGCGCCTCTCTAATTGCCCGGAGCACCCCAAAAGATCATCAACCGGTTAAATAGCGTCTCTCTAATTGCCCGCAGCACCCCAAAAAATCATCAACCGGTTAAATAGCGTCTCTCTAATTGCCCGCCGCAACCCAAAAGATCATCAACCGGTTAAATAGCGTCTCTCTAATTGCCCGGAGCAACCCGATAAGTCATCAACCGGTCAAATAGCGCATCTCTAATTGCCCGGAGCACCCCAATAAGTCACCAACCGGTCAAATAGGCCGAATCTAATTGCCCGCAGCACCCCAATAAGTCATCAACCGGTCAAATAGCGCATCTCTAATTGCCCGCCGCACCCCAAAAAATCACCAACCGGTCAAATAGGCCGACTCTAATTGCCCGGAGCAACCCAATAAGTCATCAACCGGTCAAATAGATCGACTCTAATGGCCCACAACAACCCAAAAGATCATCAACCGGTCAATTAGTCCAGCCCCCAAAAAACAAATATCAGGTTTGCGCTTTCCCCAACCTGGGTATTTCATTAAAACAAAAAAGAAGCAGTGGATGGTCAATCATCCACTACTCCTTTTTTGGAATATGATCAAATATTTCCTTTGATTCGAGGCTGTCAACAAAACGGTTAAGCCAGTCATAGTAATCTAGTGCATATTGATATTTTTCAATATCTAACACTGCTGAAGTTTTTACTTCGTCACTTGTTTCTGGATTTTCAACAAGAGCACGAAGCTCTTTCAGTGATCTATTAATAGTAGAGATATTAAGGGAGATGCCTGTTCGCCAGCTTGTGGTAAACAGGGCTGAGAAGGATTCGTACCAGTCGTCAGCGGCTTGGTATAAATCTTTTCTTTCACCTTTCTTCCACACTTTTTCTACCATATTTAGTTCTTGAAGCTGTCTAACAGCTGTGCTCATACTCGTTTTGCTCATTCCAAGCTCGTCTTTCATTTCATCAAGAGTCATTGGCTTTTCGCTAAAGTATAGTAATCCATACAGTCTTCCTACCGAATGGGTAATTCCGTAAAGACTCATATTTTTAGCCATTGAATCAATAAAACGATCTCTTGCCTTCAATAGTTTGTCTTGTTCATTCAAGATATTTTTCACATCCCTGAGCTTTCTATCTATAGATTATCATATTGAATTTAAAAGTAGAAACGTATTATTTTGGAGGATTCTGGAGCATACGGGAGGAATTTTAACTATAATACCGTTTAATTTGTACAGTTAAAACTTTACGAACTATATCTACGGAATATACAGAAATTTCGGCTTTGTTAAACACATGACAATCAAGATACAATAAAAGGGCAGGAAAACTTTAAAACTACTTACTCTCTTCGTTTTTCCTCTTATATACAATACAAATCTTTTCAATCTATCAATCTATCAAATAAATAGAGATACAAAAAAGGGGTTATAAAATGAATAAGATTCATGTGAAAAATCTCACGAAAGTGTTTGGCTCGAATCCAAAGGAAGGTGTTAAGCGCTTACAACAAGGACAGAGCAAAGAGCAAATTTTAAAAGAAACCGGCATGACCGTCGGTGTTAACAATGCTTCCTTTGAAGTGAAGCCCGGAGAATTCTTCGTTCTTATGGGACTATCAGGAAGTGGGAAGTCTACACTAATTCGCTTAATTAACCGTTTGATTGAACCGACAGATGGTGAGGTTCTGATCGATGGTCAAGATATTACAAAAATGAATAAAAACGATCTTATGCAAACAAGAAGAAAAAAGCTATCGATGGTGTTTCAAAAGTTTGCTTTGTTTCCACATCGGAATGTACTAGAAAATGTGGCGTATGGTCTTGAAGTACAAGGAGTAGAAAAAGGTGTTAGAGAGGAAAAAGCTCGTAAATCTATTGCGGATGTTGGGTTAGAAGGATACGAAAATAGTTTTCCTGATCAACTGAGTGGTGGAATGCAGCAACGCGTGGGGCTTGCGAGAGCTCTTGCGAATGATTCCGATATTCTTCTAATGGACGAAGCGTTCAGTGCTCTAGATCCGATTATTCGTAAAGAGATGCAGGATGAGCTTCTTCAGCTTCAGAGCAAGCTTGGAAAAACGATTCTCTTTATCACACATGATCTGGATGAAGCGTTGAAGCTTGGCGACAGAATTGCGATTATGAAAAATGGAGAAATCGTTCAAATTGGAACGGCTGAAGAAATTCTTGAAAATCCAGCGAATGAGTATGTGTACAACTTTGTTGAGGACGTGGACCGTTCGAAGGTACTCATGGCTTCTAATATTATGAAAAAGCCTGACGTGATCACAACGTGGAAGGATGGCCCGAGGGTCGCGATGAAGAAGATGGAGGATGCAGGCCTTTCAAGTATATTCGTCGTGGATAAAGATAAAAATCTCAAAGGGATTTTAACGATTGATGCAGCCATTAAAGCCTATAAGGAAAATAAGTGGGTGGAGGATGTACTAGAGTCAGATTTCCATACGACAGCACCTACTACTCCATTAAGTGAGCTTATTGGTTTAGCTGCAGAATCAAAATATCCAATCGCTGTTGTTGAGGAAAACAAGCTAGTAGGAATTATTGTTAGAGTTTCGATCCTTTCGGGACTTGTGTTAGGGAAAGAGCAAAGCGAGGGGATGAAAGAATGAACTATTTTACATTACCGTTAGAGGATTGGACAAATAATTTTGTTTACGACTGGTTAATCCCAGTCATGGGTGGATTTTTTGACTCCGTCAGCTCAATTATCTCTTTTTTCATTAATGGCGTGGCTGATTTATTCCTCATGATTCCAGCTGAAGTCATTGCTATATTATTGATTTTATTAGCTTGGAAACTTGCTGGAAAAGGAATTGCTATTTTTACTTTATTCGGTACTTTATATCTTGGTTCCGTTAACCTGTGGGAAGATGCGATGTTAACATTGGCCGTTGTAGTGGTAGCGACCGTTTTTTCCATCATCATTGGATTACCATTAGGAATTTTAACTGCAAAATATGCAGTTTTAGATAAAATTGTTCGTCCCATATTGGACTTTATGCAAACTTTACCGAGTTTTGTGTATTTAATACCGGCTATTCTGTTATTTGGATTAGGTGAAGTGCCAGCGGTTATTTCAACGTTTGTGTTTGCGACTCCGCCAGCGGTTCGTATGACAACCCTGGCCATTAAACAAGTACCTGAAGATATGGTCGAAGCAGCAAGGGCTTTCGGGTCCACTTCATGGCAAATGCTTGTGAAAGTGCAGCTGCCTGTTGCAATTCCGACGATTATGGCAGGGGTAAACCAAACGATTATGTTGGCTTTATCAATGGCAGTTATTGCATCTATGATCGGTGCACCGGGTCTTGGTTCAACCGTATTAGCTGGAATATCTAGCGTTAACGTTGGATTAGGTTTGGTTGGTGGATTAGGAATTGTTGTGTTAGCTATTATCCTAGACCGTATTACTCAAGGTTTAGGTAATAAAAATAAAAAATAGTCAAGGAGTGGGGAAGATTGAAAAAACTAAAGGTAAGCTTATTATTACTACTGGCCTTCATTTTACTTGTAGGTTGTAGCAGTGGAGCAAGTACTTCTGGAGAAAATGGAGAAGAAGACAGCAAAGATATTACCATTAACTTTGGGGTAACACCGTGGACGAGTACAATCCCACCTACAAAGGTTGCCAAGCTTCTTCTTGAAGACTTGGGTTACACAGTAAAAGAAACAAATGCGGATGCTGGTGGAGTATATACGGGTCTTTCCAAAGGGGATCTTGATGTATTCATGGATGCATGGCTTCCAGTTATGCATGCGAACTACATGGAGCAATTCGGAGATAAACTTGAAGATACAGCCGTAAGTTATACAGATGGAGAGCTTGGTTGGGTCATTCCAACGTATGTAGAAGGTATTGAGTCTGTAGAAGATCTAAAGGGCAAGGAAGATTTATTTGGTGGAAAGGTTTATGGAATTGAAGAGGGAGCAGGAATGAGTGTAACCTCTCAAAAGATGATTGAAGAGTTAGGATTGAATCTTGAATATGTGTCATCCAGTGAAGGTGGTATGCTTGCACAAGCACAGCGTCTCATGGCGAAAGAAGAGCCTGTTCTTTTCCTTGGTTGGAGACCGCATCCAATGTTTGCTAACTATGATTTAAAGGTACTACCAAGTCCAGAAGGATACTTTGATACATCAGAAGTTCACGTAATTACAAACAATGAGTTAAAAGATAAAGCACCAGAAGCATATGAACTATTAAGCAACTGGAGCATGAATGTATCTGATATTGAAAAGATGATTGTTGAAATTGAAGATAATAATCGCGATGCCGAAGAAGTAGCACAGGAATGGATTGATAACCATCCTGATGAAGTAAAAGCCATTAAGGGCGAGTAATTATGTTGAAGAGGGAATGACACCAGTCATTCCCTCTTTTCTTGTACTTAAGCCAAAATTCCGCTTTTTTCCTAGTTACTAGCCTGTACACTTTTTAATTTTATGAATTTAATGTAAAGAGAATGTAAATAAAACACTGGTTTGGCAACAGTGAATAGTATGTAGAAAGGTGGTTACTGTTTTTGGACACTAGCGAGTTAAGACAGATGGTTGAGAGCATTACGGTAAATAATCTAGAAAACCAAGATGTAGAAGTGATCAATCATAGCCCGCTTCGGATGATTGGGAAGGGGCGTCAAGGAGCTGTATTTCATTATACCGACGATGTATGTGTCAAGGTATTCGGAAATGAAGAGGATTGTGAGAGGGAGTATGAAGCATTATCGATGGGACAGCATACAGGCTTGTTCCCTAGAGTGTATGATCATGGACCTCTTTTTATTGTTATGGAAACCATTAAGGGAATTGATTTGAGGGAGTACTTACAATCACACCCGTTAACAGAAGAGTTATCAGCAAAACTTATAGAAATGCTAATTATTTTTAAAGAAATCGGATATGAGAGAATCGATCATCATAAGAGACAAATTTATCTCCAAGCAGATGGCAGTCTTCGGGTGATCGATGTCGCAAGGACAATTTGGCGTGACCGGGTATATCCATATCCTCGCAAACTATTAACATCCTTAGGAGAAACCCATAAAGAGACGTTTCTATCCCATGTGAAGGCTTTTTCTCCAGAGCTTCTCGAGGAGTGGAGCTATTATATGCGCATGGAAGAGCTGGCCAGAGAGATTTACCCTTTGCTTTTGGAGAGTGGAAAAACGAAGAAAGTGGTTAAGGATCTAAGTAGTCGCCTGTTAACGAAGGATGAGAAGGAAAATGCTAACAATCTCGTTAACTTAATGCACAAGGTTTTTAAAGAAGAATGGGTAAAAACAATGTTAGCCAGAGGGGAAAACCCTGATGTAGTGATGCAGAAAATTGATGAGCACTGGGACGCATTGGAGCAGAAACAACAACAGCAACCTGTAGTAGAAGAACCAAACACAAGACAGCAAAAAATTGATTTTACTGACATCCAACGTATTATCAATGGATTTAACAAGACAGACAAAAAAGAAAAAGATGACAAGAAAAGCAAGATTGATAAGAAGAAATTTGAAAAGGCCTCTCCAGCAGAGAAAAGCAAAATGCTAAGACAAGAGCTAACATCCATATTAATGCAAAAAATTATGGATAACACTAAAAAGGATAAAAAGTAAGGAGACTCATGATGAAAATACTTGTAATCTGGCGTCTACTCACGGTTGGAGGGGTGAATGCTGGGTGGCGTAACCGGGCGATTTATTTTAAAAAATATGGCATAAAAACAGAATTTCTGTATACCACAGATCACGGTGGTATGCATATTATGGAAGATATCGCTCCCGTTTACTTGACGAAGGACAAAAATGAAATAGTGAAAATCATACAAGATAATCAATATGACGCAATCATTGTTGTTGATACAAAGGATGCCTTTAAGTGGCTGAAAATGGCGAATTACAATGGACCCGTAATAGTCGAAGCACGTACCCCAGAACTAATAAAACTTACTCCTCATCTCAAGAATTTTCGCGGCATTCAACCGGTTGCCATCATTGTTCCCTCCCATTATCAAAAAAGGCTTGTATCTATCCTTGTTGAAGGAATCCCAATCGAAGTCATCTATAACGGAATCGACCCAGCTTATTATTACGCACTTAAAGAAGGAGAAATCGATTATGATTCAGAGCCCATCCTGCCAAAGGATAAAAAGGTCATCGGTTGGATTGGACGATTGGACAAAAGGAAGAACTGGCCAATGCTTGTAGAAATCGCTAAAAGAGTAAAACAGGAACGAGATGATATTGAATTTTGGGTCATTGGTGGAGCACAAAGTGTGCAGAGAGATGAGTTTGCTACAAATTGGCAAGAAGAAGGATTAACCGAGATCATCAAGTGGTTTCCCGTAATTCCTTACCAGCAAATGCCACATGTGTACGCAAAGATTCGTCAATCTGGCGGTTGCACCATCGCGACTACAAAGACGGAGTCATTTGGGAACACCTTTGTTGAATCTATGATTTGTGGAGTCCCAGTGGTTGCCTCTCGAATGATGCCCGTCACAGAGATTGTGAAAGATGGAGAAACTGGGAAACTATTTCACGGAATGAATGTTGATGAGGCAATTAAGCAGCTATATTTCATTGTCGACCAGCCTGAAGTACAAAAAGAGATGTCTGAGGCAGCAATCTTGCACACACTTGAGCACTTTCATATTCATCGAGTGGCCGAAAAATATGTTCAGTTTTTACTAGCAATCATGCAAAAAGAAACAGGTGTGGTGAAGGTGGATGATTAAGCCCGTTTCATATGTAAGGAAATTAGAAGGGAAATCAAACACTCACTTAATCAAGTTTGACGATGGCCATGAATATGCAGTGAAGTATTTCATACAAGGGTTTGAAAAGTCATTGCCAAACGAATGGGTAGCATACTGCTTAGCCAGATACTTACAGCTCCCAATTCCCTATGCTCAAATTGTAGAAATTCCAGCTGAATTTTCCGCCCAAATTCCTGATTTTATCGAGAGTTCCAGTCGTTACCAGTTTGCTTCCAGATATATTTCTGATTGCTATAACGGACATGAAATTTCTCAAATTACGAAAATCGTAAACGAGCAACAGCTAGCTTCGATAATTTTATTTGATTATTGGTTATCGAACGGCGACCGAACAAAGAAAAATATTTTATTAAAAGAAGTTGGCAATGGGACGTATCATCTATGGATTATTGACCACGCCGAATGCTTTGGTTCCTTTAATTGGACAGTAGATCAAGTAGAAGATCTTCCTGTGAAAATATTAAAAAGTGCGACTCATCGGTTAATGGCCCAATTTGTAAAGGGTGAATCGGAATTTTATGAAGCAATTAAAGTGATTCAAACTATTCCTAACTTTCTAATTGAGGAAATTGTCAGTATCATTCCGGATGATTGGAAAGTAAGTGTGGAAGAGAAAAAAATACTCTCTCAATATTTAATACGACGTCGTAAAAAGATGCTTCCAAGTAGTTTGAAAAAGTTCATGGATAGAGAGTACTTCCCGCTTCAATCGGCAGAGAGAAACAGAGGGGAGGATGAAGGATGAAGGTAAGAAAGGCAATTATCCCTGCTGCAGGATTGGGAACTAGATTCTTGCCAGCAACAAAGGCACAGCCAAAAGAAATGCTGCCCATCGTCGATAAACCGACGATTCAATACATTGTTGAAGAGGCAGTCGCAGCTGGAATTCAAGAAATTGTGATTATAATCGGGCGAGGGAAACGTTCGATTGAAGATCATTTTGATAAATCTTATGAGCTCGAAGACACATTAACACGAAAGAACAAGGTAGAGCTTTTAGAAGAAATCCGCAAGTTATCAAGTTTAGTAACCATCTATTATGTGAGACAAAAGGAACCACTTGGATTGGGTCACGCGATTTTATGTGCGAAAAGCTTTATTGGGCAGGAGCCGTTTGCCGTCATGCTGGGTGACGACATTGTGGAATCAGAAGTACCTTGCTTAAAGCAGCTCATGAATGTTTTCGATTACTGTAATAGCTCTGTTGTGGCTGTTCAAGAGGTGAGCGACGATGAGGTGAGCAAGTACGGAATTGTGAAACCAAAAGGAGCCATCGGAATTCCTAATTTATTTTCACTTGACTCATTAGTCGAAAAGCCAAGGAGAGAGGATGCTCCCTCAAACTATGCGATTATCGGAAGATACGTATTTAGACCGGAAATTTTCGAGAAGCTTGAGTCATTACCAATCATTCCTAATGTCGAATTGCAGTTAACCGATGCAATTAATGAACTGAATAAAGAGCAAGCCGTATATGCTTATTCCTTTGAGGGTACACGTTACGATATTGGAGACAAACTCGGGTTTGTGAAAGCAACACTCGAACTTGCGCTAAGAAGGGAAGACATGAGGGAAGTGGTTCTAGAGTATATAAAAGACATCTATGAGAATATGGACTTTCAACAACGAGAGAATGATGGAGTATGAGAATTGCTGTAATTGGAACAGGTTATGTAGGATTATCTACAGGTGTTTGTTTAGCGGAGATCGGCCACCACGTTACATGCATTGATACTAGTGAGGAAAAAATTAACCTTCTTCGTGGAGGGAAATCTCCCATTTATGAACCAGGAATGGAAGAATTGATTACGAAAAATAAGGCTGCCAAACGATTGCAGTTTACAACTTCGCATCAAGAGGGCTTGGGGAAGTCAGAAGTCATATTCGTTGCTGTTGGTACTCCTCAGCAAGATAGCGGGGAAGCGGACTTAACGTATCTATTTCAGGCAATCCAAGATGCTGCTCCTTACATTGAAAAAGGCTCAATTATTGTGATAAAGAGTACTGTTCCCGTTGGCACAAATGAAAAGGTGAAAAAATTGCTGGAGGCCTTTGGTCAAAACAAAGTCTCACCCTTCGTTGTATCCAATCCGGAATTTTTGCGACAAGGCTCAGCTGTGCTAGATACACTACATCCTGACCGCATTGTAATTGGGTGTGAGAACAAGGAGGCAGCTGCAGTAATCGAAAAGATGTACGCACCTCTAAACGCAAGGGTTGTCAAGACAGATGCAAGAAGTGCGGAAATGATTAAGTATGCATCAAATGCCTTTTTAGCAACGAAAATCAGTTTTATAAATAACATAGGAAACCTGTGTGAGGCAGTAGGTGCAAACGTAGAAGATGTATCTAAGGGAATGGGGCTAGATCAACGGATAGGGGAAGCCTTTTTACAAAGTGGAATTGGTTATGGTGGGTCCTGTTTTCCTAAGGATGTTAGCGCACTCTTAGCCGCCGCGAAAGAGTATCATGTACCTTTTTCAATGATTGAAGAAACGATGATGATTAACAACCGACAGAAGCTACTTCTTGTAAAAAAGGCTTTGAATCGTTTTGGAGATTTAAAGAATAAGAAAATAGCTGTGCTTGGTTTTGCTTTTAAACCGGAGACAGATGATATGAGAGAAGCACCTTCGATTACCATCATTCATTCTTTATTGAACGAAGGAGCCTCTGTAATTGGATACGACCCAGTGGCATTGCGTAATGCTAAAAGAATTTTCGGAGAACAAATTGCGTATGCTACCTCGGTGGAAGAGGCGATAAAAGATTCAGATGCGGTCTTTATCGTTACGGAGTGGAAGGAAATCAAGCAGCTCGTATTATCAGAAGTCATTTCTCAAATGAAACAGCCAATCGTTTTTGATGGAAGAAACAGTTTTTCGGAAGAAGCTGTTCGGGACTGTGAGGAAATTGAATATTATCCGATCGGTAAGCCAGCCATCGTCATTAGAAAAAGCTGAAGAATATTCCTTCAGCTTTTTTACTGTTTCGGCTCGTAATTTAGATCTTTAAATAATTCCCTTTTTTCTTCCTTGGTTAAATCTCTCCACTGACCAACGGGGAGGTTGCCAAGATGGATGTTCATAATTCTTGTACGCTGAAGGCGAACGATTCCGTACCCTAAGCTTGAACACATGCGGCGAATTTGTCGGTTTAAGCCTTGTGTTAATATAATCTTAAACACGTATTTTGAAATCTGCTCCACTTTACAAGGAAGGGTTTTTGTATCAAGAATTTCCACACCCGATGACATTTTTGCAACAAACTCTTTTGTAATGGGTCTGTCAACAGTCACGATGTACTCTTTCTCATGTTTGTTTTCTGCTCGAAGAATTTCGTTGACGATGTCCCCGTCATTTGTGAGCAGGATTAAACCATCGGAGTCTTTATCAAGCCTTCCAATATGAAAAATCCTTAGTGGATGGTTTACGAGGTCGATAATATTTCCTTTAATATGACGCTCCGTTGTACTCGTAATTCCAACGGGTTTATTAAGGGCAATATATACATAGTTTCTTGCTACTACGATGGATTTGCCATTTACCCTCACATCGTCTCCTGCTTCTACCTGACTGCCAAGTTCAGCAACACGCCCATTAATCATCACTTTTCCTTCGCTAATGAGCTTGTCTGCTCCGCGTCTGGAAGTAAAGCCCGATTCGCTAATAAATTTATTTAATCTCATTATTTTTACATCCTTTAGGTGTTTTGTCCTTTAAAGAATACAGCAAATGTTTGCTTGTTTTCAAGCGGGTGGTGAAATCGCAAATATATGGAGCTAATCGCAAATAAATTTTGGAGATCGCAAGTAAATTTCTAGAATCGCAAATATAATTTTAGAATCGCAAACAAATCTCAGAAATAGCAAATAAATTATTATAATCGCAAAAAAACCTTCAGAATCGCAAATAAGTCACGAGATGATCCTTAGAAAGACCAGAAAGTTAGTCTAAATAGAGAAAAATGGATTTAAATTGATGCATTTTCTGTAGAAGAATCGATTGAATGATAGGAGTACGATGGAACCTAAGATTACTAGTCATTAGGAGAATTTGCCCCGAGCGAATGGAATGCATATGTCCCTCGTTGCAATCGTAGGAGTCACCATTATTGCATTTGTTAGTTAACTAGTCATCAATTTTAGCTTCTTATTAAAAGTAATAAGAGGCTGAATGGATGTCGTAACCTCTTAGATATTCTAAGGGGTTCTTTTTTTACAAGGGAAGAGTCGTACCGTTATACTTATATAAAAAGCAGGAACGATAATGAGAGTTAAATTCGCAACTAATAGGCAGAGAAGGGAGTTTTTAAAATGGGTTATCATGAGCAATATTTTCTGAAAACAAATCGTCACACAGAGCTCTATAGCATGGTGAGTAAGCTAGCTGATTCCTTTCAAGAACGCTCAGAACAATATGACCGGGAGGGGAGCTTCCCATTTGAAAATATCGAGGAATTAAAGAAAAGTGGTTACACGAAACTTTCTGTTCCAAAAGAATTGGGCGGGGGAGGAATTTCACTTTATGAGCTGGTTCTTCTACAGGAAAGACTCGCCCAGGGAGATGCTTCGACTGCTCTTTCTATTGGATGGCATTTAGGAATTGTCATGGACACCGCAGAAAAGAAGCTCTGGAAAAATGGTGCTTTTGAGAAAATCGCAAAAGACATCGTACATAATGGAGCGTTATTAAATAGTGCAGTTTCCGAGGCAGCAACAGGGAGTCCAACGAGAGGAGGCAGACCTCAAACTCTTGCTGTACAAGAAGGAGACCATTGGGTATTGAACGGTCGAAAAACGTTTACGACCATGTCTCCTGTACTCGATTATTTTATTGTCGTTGCAGCGGTGGAGAAAAATGACGAAATTGCTCAGTTTATTGTTCCACGTGAAACAAAAGGGTTGGAAATCGTCGAAACATGGGACACCATGGCGATGCGTGGAACCGGAAGTCATGACATTCTTTTACAAGATGTGACTGTTCCTCACGATGCGCTTGTACAAGTTCTTGATCAGGAATCTAAGAAAAAGGCGAATGGTTGGCTTTTGCATATACCGGCGTGTTATATGGGAATTGCCTTAGCAGCAAGAAATGATGCGGTGAAATATGCAAATCATTACAAGCCAAACTCTATCAAAGGTCCTATCAGTGAGCTTCCTAATATTCGTCAGCTTATCGGGGAAATGGAGCTTAAGTTAATGAGTGCAAGAACCTTTCTTTATTCTGTTGCGGAAAGATGGGATCAAGATGTTGAACATCGCTATGAGCTGCATGCGGAGCTTGCTGCGGTGAAACATGTAGTTACCAATACAGCCATGGAGATTGTTGATAAAGCTATGCGCATCGTAGGAGCACAAAGTCTTTATCATAAAAATCCCATGCAAAGATATTACCGAGATGTTCGGGCCGGTCTTCATAATCCGCCAATGGATGATGCGGTTGTATCAATGCTTGCACAAAGAGCGAATAATGAAAAATAGATCTGTCAAAAAATAGCCTTTCTTTCTAGTGAAGGGTTATTTTTTTTCGAGTTAATTAATGCTATCCTAGTATAAAGCAAACGTTTGCGCAAATCAGTGCATGTGAGAGGAGATATACATATGGATCAATCATGGTGGAAAGAAAGTGTTGTTTATCAAATTTATCCGCGAAGCTTTAAGGATAGCAATGGAGATGGAATTGGTGACCTTCAAGGTATTATTGAAAAGCTTGATTATTTAAAGGAGCTTGGTGTTGATATCATTTGGCTGTCTCCTGTATATAAGTCACCAAACGACGATAATGGCTATGATGTAAGCGACTACCAAGACATTATGGATGAATTTGGAACGATGGCAGATTGGGAGCACTTGATTCAGGAGATGCACGATCGGGAAATGAAGCTCATGATGGACCTTGTAGTTAATCACTCATCAGATGAGCACCATTGGTTCCAAGAAGCGAAAAAATCCAAAGACAACCCATACCGGAATTATTATATTTGGCGCAAGGGGAAGGATGGTAAAGAACCAACAAACTGGGAATCATTTTTTAGTGGCTCAGCGTGGGAGTATGATGACACCACTGATGAATACTTCCTCCATCTATTTAGTAAAAAGCAGCCTGATTTAAATTGGGAAAATCCAAAGCTTCGCAGAGAAGTGTACGATATGATGAATTGGTGGATCGACAAGGGGGTGGATGGCTTACGAATGGATGTGATCAATCTTATTTCGAAGGCAGGATACCAGGATGCACCCAATCTAGAAGGAAAAAAGTATGCGTCAGGTGCTGAATATTTCTTTAATGGTCCTAAAATACATGAGTATTTACAAGAAATGAATAAAGAGGTGCTTTCAAGAGGTGTCGTTACGGTAGGTGAGACACCAGGTGTAGACGTGGAGCAGGCAAAGCTTTATACAGGTTCAGATCGTAACGAGCTGAATATGGTGTTTCAATTTGAACATATGGATCTTGATTCAGGACCAGGTGGGAAATGGGATTTGCGTCCATTGAAGCTAAAAGACTTGAGAGACAATTTTACCAAATGGCAAAAAGGGCTTGAAGGGGAAGGTTGGAATAGCTTGTATTTAAATAATCATGACCAGCCTCGTATGGTTTCTCGATTTGGCAATGACAAAAAGTATCGAGTAGAATCGGCAAAGATGCTTGCTACCTTTCTTCACACTCTACAAGGAACTCCTTATATTTATCAAGGTGAGGAAATTGGCATGACGAATGTCAAATTTAACTCCATTGAAGAGTATAAAGATATTGAAACATTGAATATGTACAAAGAAAAGGTGAAAGAAAATCACGAAGACGAAGCAAAAGTCATGGAATCGATTTATGTGAAAGGTCGGGACAATGCACGTACTCCCGTACAGTGGAATGCTAGTAATCATGCTGGTTTTACAACAGGAACGCCATGGATCGCTATAAATCCCAATTACAAAGAAGTGAATGTGGAAAAAGCAACGGCTGATCCGGATTCAATCTTCCATTACTACAAAAAGCTGATTAAATTAAGAAAAGAGCATGATGTTATTGTGTATGGGACATATGATGTACTTCTTGACGATCATGAACAAATCTATGCCTATACAAGAACACTGAAGAAAGAAAAGCTGCTAGTTATCTTGAATTTCTCTGATCATCGTCCAGAGTTTAAGCTACCAGAAGATATGATTTGCCGTGATGTAGAAGTATTAATTAGCAATTACGAGCAACCAAAGGAGCCAGATGTTTCTTCGATCAAACTTCGTCCGTACGAGGCAGTGGTGTATAAATACAGATAAGAAATAGGCGAGGGGATGAACCCTCGCCTATTTTAATACACGCTCAATTACTCGTTTGGTCAGCGTGGGAACCACTTCTAAGGAATATGTCATTTCCAGTCTTTCTAATCGTTTATGTGCATCAATCCCATAAGGTCCAATATTCACGACTGGAACATTAATATTTCGTATGTCTTGGAAATTGATATAATGCTTTCGTCCCCAGCTTGGATTGTTGTTTGTGACAGCTTGAAGGCCTGCATCATCATCACTTAATGCAACAAAGCTCATATCTGAGATATAAGGGAAAAAGTTACGTGTGACGATTGGATACGGGTAGTCTGGCTGTACTTCAGCAACGGCTTCGTCAAGTGCCTGAATAAGGATGGTTTCATCAGATGTTTTCCCTGTTAGTTCAATTCTTGGTGAATACAATGATGAATAAAACAAAATCATAGCAGGGCTCTTGTCCTTCATCCATTTCCATGCTTCCTCTACTACACGCGCGGCATACATCCGGCTATCCAATGATTTGTCTTGCTGCAGTTGATCTTTAAATACGTTCATATGTTCTTTGTACGTGTCTCCATGTTCAGCAAGTATCATTTCTTCCATCTGTTCATAAGTAAACACTCGTGTTTTCCATGGAGTCGGTCGATATGCTTCGCCACTAATTTTACAATAATTTTTATAGCGCTCTTCATAGGTGCGTAAAGCACGATCGAATGCAATTGTCGCTTGTTCGGTAAGCTTATCAATAACATCCTTTGGCGTCCACGAATGTATAAAGAAGTTATAGTACACATAAGCAGCTAAGGCGGTTTGTACGTCATACGAAGGCTTCATATCCATTTGTTTTAACGATACAGGAGGGACGGTCGTTTCCCCTAGCGCCTCGTTGCAAAGCTCCGGATTATAATTAATTTGCTGAGTTAACTCTGCTGCTAAAAAATTGGGGTCTAATCCTTCAAAGCAAGATCCCACATGTGTTTCCGAACCGGTAATGAAAAAGGAAGGCAGGAGCTTTCCGACGGTTCCTTTGTATATGTAGCGATGTTGATCCCCTTTAAACCGAGGAGCGACGAAATCAGCATTGATCGCCGCAACATAGTCGAAGTGATGCTCCGTCTTCCATCTTTTTAATGTTTTTAACGATGATAAAATTCCATTTGAACTGTCCTCCTCGTCACATTCTGCCAAGAAAACAAGATTTCCATCAAGCTCCTCAGGATGTTCTGAGTAATATTTTAGTAGATAAAGGTGGCTGGCAAGTCCGCTCTTCATATCAAGGGTACCTCTGCCGAAGAGCCAGTCGCCAGATTCAAGCTGTTCCTTCACCTCTTCTGTTAAGTCCTCTTTCTTTAGTGCTTCAGCTAGCTCGTCCGGATAACAAGCAAGGCTTTTTAATTGATTGAAATCGTCTATTCCAACTGTATCCACATGGCCCATTAGAATGACAGTGCGGTTACTGGTTCCTTTGGTTCCTTTTACAAAGGCAAGAACATTATATCTTTCGTAATCGTCATCAATGGTTGCTTCAATGACGAGATGTGATTGGTTTTCTTGAAAATATGGAAATGAAGTAAGGAGTGTATGCAATGAATGAGAGATGACTTTTTCTCCATCTGTATTGACGACACTTTCAATTTGGACGAGCTGTTTGGTGAAAGTTAACACATCTGTACGACAAGGTAATAGCATGGGTTTTCTCCTTTTTCCTTGAAATAATCATCTACTTTCACTATACGACAATGAAATCTTATTAGAAAGTAGCAAGTGTAAGAGGATTGTAACAATATGGGTGATTCAACGAGTTTGTTAACTCCTATAATGAGAACATTGAAAAATTAAAAGATGGTTAGGTGATACGATGCATGGGAAACATGTTCCTGTTGATTACAGCCAAAATCCGTTTATTGTCATCTGGGAAGTAACGAGAGCTTGTCAGCTTAAGTGTGTACACTGTCGAGCGGACGCGCAGTTGACGCCTGATCCAGATGAGTTAACCCATGAGGAAGGGATCGCTTTAATCGACGAAATTTATAAAATGAATAACCCGATGCTTGTTTTTAGTGGCGGTGACTGCATGATGCGTGACGATCTAATGGAGCTAGCAGATTATGCGGTTAAAAAAGGGATGCGTGTTTCTATGACTCCTAGTGCAACGGCCAATGTGACAAAGGAGAAGATGAGACAAGCAAAGCAGGTGGGGTTATCAAGGTGGGGATTTAGCTTGGATGGACCTACTGCTGATATTCACGACCAATTCCGTGGAATTCCCGGTTCATTTGACTTAACGCTCGAGAAAGTGGCGTATTTGCGTGAGCTAGACATGCCGCTTCAAATCAACACAGTGATTTCGCGTTACAATTACGAACATCTTAAGCAAATGGCCAAGTTAATGGAAGAGCTCGATGTGGTGATGTGGTATATCTTTTTACTCGTACCCACGGGAAGGGGCCAAGTGGATGATTGTTTAACTCCACTGGAACACGAAAAGGTATTTAGGTGGTTGTACGACTTAAGTAAACACGGTTCTTACGATATTAAAACAACAGCAGCACAGCATTATCGACGTGTCGTCCTTCAGCAAAAAATGAAAGAACATAAAGTAGAAACAGGAAATATTCGATACGAAGATACCCTGACAATGGATCAAGACAGAATACGGGATGGTTTAAAGCGAGCACCAAAGGGTGTGAATGATGGAAATGGTTTTATCTTTGTTTCTCATACAGGAGATGTGTTTCCAAGTGGATTGCTGCCAATTAAAGTCGGGAATATCCGAGAAAAAGGGTTAGATCATATTTATCGAACCTCACCAGTCTTAAAGGAACTTCGTAACCCAGACCTCTACAAAGGGAAATGTGGCATGTGTGAGTATCGTCAAATTTGTGGAGGATCTCGTTCTCGAGCATATGCTATGACAGGGGACTACTTAGCAAGCGAGCCGTTTTGCGTATATGTACCACAAAGCTTACGATAGATGCTTGTCTATAGTATTAAATAAGGTAAGCCTGCTGATTCATGACAGCAGGCTTTTGGAGTTAACTATTTTGAACGTTTCGTAGAATTTCATATGCTTTATCACCGGCTTCACTTGTTAGACTCTCCCAGATTTCATCTCGAAGTAGATCTAGTTCAATAATCATCTTGGCTAAGGTAATCGCATCTTCATTTTTCATCATCATTCTTCCTTTCCTTTTCCTTTCTTGATGCTACCCATTTTCTATAGACCTCTTCCATTTCGGTAAGAGTGAAATCAGCTGAATCTTTACGAACTGTGAGGGCACCGGCTTTTGTTAGGAGACTCTCATACTCTTTTCGCCTTTTCTCAACCATTTCTCTTAGAAGCGCCATGGGGAGTTCATCCTTTCTGCTTGGTATTAACGTAATTGTAATTGGGTTGTAAGTTATTATCACTTCAACTGTTAGTTTAATTAACATTGTTTTTAAAACTTGTCAGAAATTCTTACAAGTTAGACGTCTATTGTGTGAGGTAATGGTATAATCTAGAAGCAAACGGTGTGGGAAACGGAGGAATAAACATGGGGGAAGATACATCATATAAAAGCCGAAAAGTCATAACGATTGGTGTAGTTAGTGAATTAACAGGCCTTTCTGAGAGGCAAATCCGTTATTATGAGGAAAGAAAGCTCATTTTCCCTGAGCGATCTGAGCGAGGAAACCGAAAATACTCATTCTCTGATGTAGAAACGCTAATAGAAATAGCTAATAAGCGAGAAGAAGGCGTTCGAACGTACGAAATTAGGCAGGATATGATTAAGAAAAATAATTTAGCCAAAGATGAGAAACTCCGTAACAAAATGCTTCGTGGACAAATTAACGCTAGGTTTGGAATTCAAAAAAATCAATAGCCCATACTTGAAGAGCCTGCATAAGGCTTTTTTGTTTGCCGTAAAAGATGATTGAATATTTTGTACACTCTATTAATATGTTACAATTAAAATATTAAGGGTGACTAAGTAATTTGTAGATTTTTCTGTAATGGAAATGGAGGGATCCGCCATGAAGAAGCTTTTTAAATACATATTTCCCTATAAATACGCTACTATCATCGCTTTAGCACTTACCGGCTTTGAGTTGGTAGTTGAGCTTATACAACCTGTACTGATGGCAAAGATCATTGATGAAGGCATTACAAACGGAGACATGAATCCCGTTTACCTATGGGGAGGCATTCTCCTTCTTCTTTCTTTTATCGCCTTTGTTGCAGGAATTATTAACTCCTTTTATTCCTCGCAAGTAGGTCAAGGGGTCGGTTACGATCTGAGAAGAGACTTATTTGAAAAGATTCAACAATTTGCCTTTAAGGATTTTCAGGAAATTCCCACTTCTAGCTTAATTACGAGGCTTACAAATGATGTAACTCAAATACAGAACTTCCTCTTTATGAGTCTACGTATTGCGCTCCGAGCACCTTTGTTTATTCTAGGCGGAATGATTATGGCGTTCACGGTAAACGTGAAGCTAGCAACGATTCTTCTTATTTCAGTTCCTCTTTTAATGGTGATTGTTTTGACACTTATTCGAAAGGGAGTCACTCTTTTTCAGCTTGTTCAAAAAAAGCTTGATACAGTGAATGGTATCATACAAGAAAATTTAGTAGGGATTCGGCTTATTAAAGCGTTTACAAGAGGTGACCATGAACAAGGACGGTTTGAAAAAGTAAACAAGCTGCTTAGAGAAGATAATAAGAATGCTCTTCAAATCATGGAGATGACGATGCCAATTCTCATGTTCGGAATGAATGTAGCGATGGTGATCATTCTTTGGTTTGGCTCTCTTCAGCTAGATATGGGTGGGGCACAACCAGGGGAAATCGTCGCTGTGCTGAATTATGGAACGAAAATTATGTTTGCTTTTACCGTTTTTTCATTTGTTATGATGAATTATTCAAGAGCACAGGCTTCTTCAGGGAGGCTTGTTGAAATCCTTGAGCAAGAGACAGATGCTGAACAGGTGAAAACTCCTTCAACAGAAAAAATCATAGACGGACGAGTGGAATTCGAGCACGTGAGTTTCCGCTATCCACAATCGCTCAAGCCTACACTGAATGACATTAGCTTTACGGCCGAGGCAGGCCAAAGAATCGGAATTTTAGGGGAGACAGGATCAGGAAAAACATCATTATTTCAGTTAATTCCTCGCTTGTTTGAAGCAACTGAAGGACATATTACGATTGATGATGAGGACATCACAAAGTATGAAAAGGAAGAACTAAGAAAGCAAATCGGAATGGTTCCGCAAGAAGCACATTTATTTACGGGGACAGTAAAAGAGAATATTGGCTGGGGGAAGGAGAATGCCACTCTTGATGAGATCATAGAAGCTGCAAAAAAGGCAGAGATTCATGAGTTCATCATGACTCTCCCACATCAATACGAAACCATGGTAGGACAACGTGGGGTAAATTTATCGGGTGGTCAAAAACAACGTCTCTCCATCGCGCGAGCAATTGTAAGACAGCCAAGTATCTTGTTAATGGATGATAGTACGAGTGCACTGGATGCCAAAACAGAGGCAAATATACTAGCTTCAATTAAGGAGCAAGCATGCACCACATTTATCATTGCTCAAAAAATTAGCTCGGTGATAAAAGCCGATCAAATCCTTCTTCTTGAAGAAGGCCGATTAGTCGCAAAAGGGACGCATGAACAATTGCTAAAAGAAAGCGACAGTTACCTTAGAATATACAAGTCCCAGATGCAAAAGGAGATGGAGCAGCTTGCATAAACCTCAAACAAAGCCAAAAGCAAAGAATATGAAGGGAACATTGCTTAGGGTTCTTGGCTACGCAAACAAAGAAAAGACCCTGCTCTCTTGGGTTCTTTTTATGGTTTTTTCCTTGATTGGTCCTTATTTATTAGGAGTTGCTGTTGACGATGTGATTGCAGGAACCAATAAAGAACGATTTTTAATATTGTTATTTGGAGTCATTATCGTCTTTCTATTACAATCAGGGGCCCTATTTTTCCAGAACTATTGGATGATTGGAATCGCCCAAGAAATTGTTTTTCGAATGAGAAACCAGCTTTTCAAAAAGCTGCATATGCTCCCCATTTCCTTTTTCCAGAAGCGTCAGCATGGTGAGCTGATGAGCCGCTTAACAAATGACATGGAAAATGTCAGTCGTACATTAAACTCAGCTATTATACAAGTTGTTACAAGTACATTAACGATTGTAGGAACCGTTGCCATGATGCTATGGCTGAGCCCGTTGTTAACGGTATTAACATTAACGATCGTCCCTGTCATGTTTGTTGGACTGAAATGGATTACGAACCGAACAGGGAAGTTTTTTAAGGAGCAGCAAAAAACGCTCGGCGACATGAACGGTTTTATAGAGGAAACGCTCTCGGGCCAAAAGATTGTAAAAATGTACTCGCAGGAGCGGAAAGTCATCGGGCAGTTTGCAGAGAAAAACGAGGCGTTAAAAGCATCAAATTATTGGGCTCAAACATACTCAGGCTTTATTCCGAAACTGATGAATATGCTAAACAACATCAGCTTTGCGATTATTGTTGGGATTGGGGGAATTCTTGCCATCAAGGGATCGGTTTCAATCGGTATCATCGTTACCTTTACTACATACTCTAGGCAGTTCACGAGACCATTAAATGATCTCGCCAACCAGTTCAACATGATCTTATCGGCTGTAGCTGGAGCCGAGCGTGTGTTTCAAATCGTGGATGAAAAAGAAGAACAGGATGATGAAGGGAAAGCAAATCCTATTGAACATTTGCGTGGTGAGATTGTATTCGATCAAGTGGGTTTTTCTTATGACGAGGGTCTTGCTACATTAAGGAATGTTAGTTTCCAAGCAAGAGCTGGTGAGACGGTTGCCTTAGTTGGACCAACGGGAGCGGGGAAAACGACGGTGATCTCCTTGCTTGCTCGTTTCTATGATAGTGATCAGGGTACAATTTGGATTGATGGAAGAGATAGCAAGGAAATAACACGAGACAGCTTAAGAAAGCAAATTGGTTTTGTTTTACAGGATTCTATTTTATTTGAATCATCCGTCCGAGAAAATATTCGGTTTGGTCGTTTAGATGCTACCGATGAAGAAGTTCTCCAGGCAGCGAAGGAAGCAAATGCACATGATTTTATCACGAAGCTTCCTAATGGATACGATACAGTACTAAATGGGGAGGGGGCTGGAATTAGTCACGGACAGCGGCAGTTGTTATCCATTGCTCGAGCTTTACTGGCGGACCCAGCTCTGTTGATTTTAGACGAGGCGACAAGCAGTATTGATACGATTACGGAAATGAAAATTATTGAGGCGTTAGAAAGGTTGATGAAGGGCAGAACCACCTTTGTGATTGCCCATCGCCTGAACACGATTCAAAATGCAGATCTAATCGTTGTGTTAAAGGATGGTCAAGTCATTGAAAAAGGTTCAAATAAAGAGCTGCTGAAAGAAAACGGATTTTATGCAGACTTAGTTCGTACGCAACAACAAAAGGCAATCATGTAAAAGTTGGTCCTTAATGGGTCAGCTTTTTCTTCTTTTATAGCAAAAAATATCAGGTAGTTGGGCAAGGTAAGGAGGTAGAAAGGAGCGGAAAACAGTGGTGTATGATTGCGTGATAATTGGTGGAGGAATTGCTGGTTTACAGTGTGCGATACAGTTAGGAAGATATATGTATAAAGTGCTCGTGATTGATTCAGGTGACGGCAGGTCTACTCTGTGCCGAAGCTATCACAATGTGCTTGGCTATCCATCCGGAGTGAGCGGTGAGTATTTACGGTCGATTGGGGAGAAACAGGCGAAGCAGTATGGAGTGGAGTTCTTGCTAGAAAAAGTTGAAAAAGTGGAGAAGAAAAAAGAGATTTTTCATGTAACCACTCATCATGGGGACGAGAAAAAGGCAAAGAGATTATTAATTGCAACCGGGGTAATGGACCGAATTCCACCTATCCCTGAGCTGTACCCATGTCTAGGGCAGAGTGTGTATATTTGTCCTGATTGTGATGGATATGAAATCAAAGACGAGAAATGTATTGTGATTGGTTCTGGTAATGTTGGAGCAAATGCGGCATTAACTTTATTGTTTTGGTCGAAAAAGCTTATTTATGTGAATCATGAGCGAAAAGAAGTGGATGAAAAACTCCTTAAACAGCTTAAAAAGGAAAATATTGAGTACTATGAACAGTCAATTGAACAAGTGCAGGCAAAGGACAGTCAGTTTCAAGGGGTTACTTTGGCAGATGGAACTCAGTTAGTTTCGAATCACGGATTTGTCGCATTTGGAAACAACGAGGTTCGGTCCGAGCTTGCTGCTCAGCTGGGAGTGGAACGCATGGAAAATAAACATATCCTAGTTGACCCTCGCTCAAAAATGACCAATATTAAACATGTTTGGGCAGCAGGTGATGTGGTCGCTCATTCCGAACAAGTAACTGTTGCGATGGGAGAAGGGCTTCAAGCGGCGATATTTATTCATAAATCATTGATGAGCGAATCTTAAATGGGAAACTGGCCGTTTTTTAGGACGGCCAGATGATTTTTGGGGGTTATATGGCTGGATTTTAGGCAATTTGGCTTTTATTTAGGTCATTTTTCAGGTTAAGCTAGTTGGTTATTTGCGATTTTCGGAACTTATTTGCGATTCTAGAAAAATATTTGCTATTTTAGAAATTTGTTTGCGATTTTAATATTTTATTTGCTATTTAAAAACTTTTTTTGCGATTCACCAGATATATTTGCGGTCCTGAAGACTTACTTGCGATTCTCCCAATTTACTTGCATTTAGATTAACGAAATTCCAGCAAAACCCACAGCTCACTTCAAACTACGAAACACTCGGTATCCTAACCGATCTCCATAAAACCCGAGCAGCTGTTGATGGGCTGCCATGACTTGATCGTATACCGGATGACTACCTGCTGTCATTGAAGGGGTATCGGATATTGCCCCTTCACCGCTTAGCATTTCTTCCAAAGCTGTACGGCGGAGAAGTACCTGGAGAGAGTGAAAGCCTGTCTTTTTAAATAATTGAGCCCATTGTTGTTCAGAATATATATTCGAGATGCCGTACACTGATTGAATTTTCCGTCGCTCATACGGGCTAAGAGAGTCTTCACCGCTCATTTCAATAGTTAAGATGACACCATTCTTTTTAAGTACTCTGTGTAGTTCTTTAAGTGATTTTTCCGCACTTGTAAACGTCAGAACCGATTCTGCTAAAATAAGGTCAAAGCTTTCATCAGTAAAAGGGAGGCTTTCCAAACTAGCTTGCATAACGGTAACAGGCAATTGTTGAGAGGTAACACGCTCGCGAGCCTTCTCTACCATCTCTGGTAAAAGGTCGATGCCTGTAACTTGTGCACCGAACCTTTTGGCAACGTAGGAAGAGGTTAATCCTACTCCACAACCTGCATCTAGAACGGTTGTATCTTTTGTAATGTGCTCCCGTTTTAACATCTTTTTTGTAAGTGAATGTCCACCAGGATGGGCTCCAGCAATGCCGTAATACGCTAGAGCTTGTTGATATGTTTTATCCATCATGTATTCCTCCCTCATCTATGCATAACATATCGTATGGTATGTAACGCATAGAGGACACTACACAGCAAAAAGGAAATCGGTATTGCGTAAAATTTTTGTAGGCATTAAACTATAAACAACAGTGCAACATCAAAAAAGGGCATTTTTTTATTTACTTATGCAAACGATTGCGCTAACCTAATTGATATTTAAAGCATGAAAAAATATATGTTAGAGGGGTAATGTATGAAGAAGATATGGTGGAAGGAAGCCGTGGCCTATCAGATTTATCCAAGAAGCTTCCAGGATTCAAATGGAGATGGAATTGGCGATTTACAGGGAATCATTCAACGACTTGATTATATAAAAGATCTTGGGGTTGATGTGATTTGGATTTGTCCTATGTATAAATCACCGAATGATGATAATGGATACGATATATCCGATTACGAAGATATTATGGAAGACTTCGGGACGATGGAGGACTTTAATGCTCTGTTAGCAGCTGTTCATGATCGTGGAATGAAGCTGATTATTGATTTAGTCCCTAATCACACAAGTGATGAGCATCAATGGTTTATCGAATCACGTCAATCAAAAGACAATCCGAAGCGTGATTGGTATATTTGGCGTGATGGGAAAGATGGAGCAGAGCCGAATAACTGGGAAAGTATTTTCGGAGGCTCTGCTTGGCAATACGATGAAGCAACCCAGCAATACTATATGCATGTCTTTTCAACCAAACAGCCGGACTTGAATTGGGAAAACCCAGAGGTTCGTGAAGCAGTCTATAATATGATGAATTACTGGTTAGATAAAGGCATAGACGGGTTCCGAATCGATGCGATTAGTCATATTAAAAAGCGTCCAGGATTCCCAGATATGCCTAACTCAGAAAATAAGAAATACGTTTCTTCTTTTGATATGCATATGAATCAGGAAGGAATTCATCAATTCCTTTCCGAGATGCAAGAAAAAACATACGGAAAATATGATGTGATGACCGTAGGAGAAGCGAATGGCGTGTCAATAGACGAAGCGCATCTCTGGGTAGGAGAAGAAGAAGGTAAGATGAACATGGTATTTCAGTTTGAGCATCTGGATCTTTGGGATACCGACCCTGCTAAAGGTCTTGATATTTTAGGCTTGAAAAAAGTGCTCACGCGCTGGCAAAAGGGGTTAGAAAAGGACGGCTGGAATGCGTTATTTATTGAAAATCACGATAAGCCGCGAATTGTTTCAACATGGGGGAACGACAAAGAATATTGGTATGAAAGTGCAACAAGCATGGCAGCAATGTATTTCCTGATGCAGGGGACACCATTTATTTATCAAGGTCAGGAAATTGGAATGACCAACGTTCACTTCCCAAGTATCGAAGATTATGACGATGTGGCTGTCAAGAATATGTATCGTTTGAAGCGTGAAGAAGGGGTTTCACATGAGGATATTATGGATATCATTTGGGCCACTTCAAGAGATAACAGCCGTACGCCTATGCAATGGTCGGATGATCATGAAGCTGGGTTTACAACAGGTACACCTTGGATGAAGGTGAATCCTAACTATAAAGATATCAATGTGAAAAAACAACTAGAGGACGAACACTCTATCCTCTCCTTTTATAAAAAGATGATTCAGTTGAAAAAGAACAATGAAGTGTTTACGTACGGTAAATATGAACTTCTATTAGAAGAGAATCCGCAAATTTACGTGTACACAAGAGAAATTGACAACGATAAGGTCGTTGTTTTATCGAATCTAACAGCGGAAGAAGCAACATTCGCTCTAGAGGGGTTAGAATTAACACACGATCAGCTGTTATTAGCGAATTATGAGATTGATCCCCACGACAACATAACCGGATGTACATTAAAACCGTTTGAAACAAGAGTATATCGTTTGACTTAATAGTTAACGAAAAGGCCATATCCACTCGATATGGTCTTTTCAATTTCTTAACATGATCTTAGCAATTCTCTCCATTTATACAAACTATACTGTTAGTATGACAGGGAGAAATTAGTGGGGAGGATCTGGATGAAAATTACCGTATGCGGGACAGGGTATGTTGGATTGGTAACCGGTGTTTGCTTAGCTGAAATAGGGCATGAGGTGGTTTGTTTTGATAAGGATGATTTGAAAATCAATATGCTTAAAGAGGGGATCTGTCCGATTTATGAACCAGGTTTAGAAGAGCTCCTGTTAAAGCAACTTCTCGCAAAAAGGCTCCTCTTTTCAACAGATGCAAAGCAAGCTTACATGGAATCCGAAGTCATTTTTCTAGCGGTTGGCACTCCTGAAAAAGAAGATGGAGCAGCAGACCTAACTTTCATAGAACAAGCTGTAGAAACTATCGCACAACATATCACTTCACATACAATCATCGTAACGAAAAGCACCGTCCCCATAGGTACAAATGACCGACTCCAAGCAAGATTTGACGAGAAAGGTGTTTCTGTGGATGTAGTCTCTAATCCAGAATTCTTGCGTGAAGGTTCGGGTATCTATGATACGTTTCATGGTGACCGGATTGTGATTGGTTCCAATCAGAAAGAAGCCAAGGAAAAAGTAGAGAAAATCTTTCAACCTCTTCAGATTCCGATTGTTCATATGAGTAGACGAAGTGCGGAAATGGTTAAGTACGCATCCAATACCTTTTTAGCGACAAAGATTTCGTTTATTAATGAAATCGCGAAGCTTTGTGAACATACGGGTGCAAATGTAGAGGATGTAGCACTTGGAATGGGGATGGACAGTCGAATTGGAACGCCTTTTTTAAAGGCAGGAATCGGTTTTGGCGGGTCTTGTTTTCCGAAGGATACGAAAGCATTAGAAAATGTGGCAAGTCTGTACGGATACGAATTTCAAATTCTCCAATCCGTTATAAAGGTGAATGAAAAGCAAAAGTCACTTCTTTTTGAAAAAGCTATGGATCGTATGGGGACGGTTCAAGGAAAAACCGTTGCCGTTTTGGGTCTTTCCTTTAAACCAAACACAGATGATATAAGGGATGCTCCGTCAATTCCGCTTATGGATGATTTAATAGAAGCAGGCGCTCATGTCCGAGCGTATGACCCGGTTGCAAACAAGCGTGTTAAAAAGCGGTATCAAAATACAATTCACTATTCAGAAACGATAGAACATGCTATAGACCAAGCTGATTTAGTGTGTATCGTGACAGAATGGGGAGAAATTAAGGATTTTCCACTACACAAGTATAAACGAATGATGCGAGAACCACTCCTTATTGACGGTCGAAATTGCTACAAGCTAGAAGAAGCGAAGCAAGCAGATATCACGTATATTTCCATCGGTCGAGAAGTAGTGGAAAGGAAGACACCTATTTTTCGCTATTAAATATACCCTCAGTAGGGCAGGGAATTGTATCTCCCTGCCTTTTTTCGTATCATAAAAAATAAAAGGGTGCGGTGTATGGCGAAGCAAGCAAAAACCAATGCAATGCGAATTCTAGATAGTAAAAAAATCAACTATGAATTAATCACCTACGATTCACATGATGGGAAGATTGATGGAGTGTCTGTGGCAGAAAAGATAGGGAGAGACCCAAAGCAGGTGTATAAAACGCTTGTTGCCCAAGGTGCGAGCAAGCAATTGTATGTGTTTATCGTTCCTGTTGAGAAGGAGCTAAACCTGAAAAAAGGGGCGCAAGCATGTGGTGAGAAGAAAATAGAAATGATTCCCGTCAAGGATATTCAAAAATGGACAGGTTATATTCGTGGCGGATGCTCTCCCGTAGGCATGAAAAAACAGTACCCAACTGTCATTGACGAGAGTGCAGAAGAGTTATCTTCTATCATCGTGAGTGGTGGGAAAATTGGAGTCCAAATGGAGCTAAAGCTGCAAGACTTACTTTCTGTTACAGATGGCAAACTAGCGGAACTTGCGAATGAATAAGTAAAAATCATATTGGGTCATCCTCTCTGTTAGATTATGTGCTAAGACAAGGAGAGAAACGCATATATTTCTAATGCTCCACGTATGAATTTACAGCAAAGGATGTGTGCGGATGGCTGGGAGTATTAGAAACTACTATGCTGGCGGAAATACAGCTAAGGGTTTTCATAGTTTATTTGATGACTGTTTAAAAGACTTACAGAAAGTTTTTATTTTGCAAGGGGCACCAGGAACGGGAAAATCAACACTTATGAAGAGAGTGGGAGAATACTGGGCAGGAAGAGATTATCAAGTGGAATACATGCATTGTCCTTTAGATAATTCCTCTGTTGATGGAGTGATTATTCCAGAGCTCAAGGTGGGAATTGTGAACGGTTCTAGTTTCTATACAATCACCCCAAGGGCACTTGGTGCAATAGAGGAGTACGTAAACCTAGGAGAAGGCTGGGACTCAAGTAAACTAACAGAACAAAAAGATCAAATTCTGAGAGTGTCCATGCTAGCAGGTAACGCCAAACAAAAAGCGTATGAGCACTTTGCCGAAGCGTTAAGCATTCATGACAATTGGGAAAAAATCTATATTGAAGCGATGGATTTCCAGAAAGCAGATGATTTAACTAGAAAATTAGTCTCACAGTTTTATGGGAAAATGACCTTAAATAAAGAATCAACGGTAAAACACCGATTTTTAGGTGCAGCTACTCCGAATGGAGCGGTTGACCATGTTCCTAACTTAACAGAGGATGTGGCCAAAAGGTATTTTATAAAAGGAAGGCCAGGCTCTGGAAAATCAACGATGCTAAGGAAAATTGCTGAAGAAGCACAAGTACGTGGATTAGATGTAGAGGTATATCATTGTGGATTTGATCCAAATAGTCTAGATATGGTCATTGTTAGGGAGCTGGGAATGGCCATCTTTGACAGTACGGCGCCTCATGAGTATTTTCCAAGCCGAGATGGAGACGAGATTGTGGATATGTACGGCTCCGTCATTGCCAGTGGAACCGATGAAATTTTTGAAGAAGAAATTTCAAATCAGAAAGCAGCCTATAAAAATATGATGGACCAAGCGATGGGCTTTTTAAAGGAATACAGTGAGTATAATCAAGAACTAGAACAAATTTATACAAATGCTATGGACTTTGAAAAGGTCAATAAACTGACAGAACACGTTCAAGATTTGATTCATCAGCTCGAAGAAAAATAATTGACCACTCACCCCTCGTAGGCGTTTTGCATACATTACAACGAGATGTATGTAGAGAGGGGTATGTATGTGAACTATTATCATCCAGATCATTTTTTAGATGACCGACAGCAGCCAACAACTGGCGGATTCCCAGGCGGAGGCTTTCCGGGCAGCGGATTCCCAGGCGGGGGCTTTCCGGGCGGCGGATTCCCAGGCGGCGGAGGCTTTCCGGGCGGTGGATTCCCAGGCGGCGGTTTTCCAGGAGGAGACGACTTTCCGGGTGGCGGATTCCCAGGCGGAGGAGGCTTTCCGGGTGGTGGATTCCCAGGCGGAGGAGGCTTTCCGGGTGGTGGATTCCCAGGCGGAGGAGGTTTTCCGGGCGGCGGTTTTCCAGGAGGAGACGACTTTCCGGGTGGCGGATTCCCAGGCGGTGGAGGTGACCAATACGGTCCACCATCAGGCCCACCACCTTCCTACACACCGCAACAAGGTTTTTCTCCTTTTGCAGTAGACCCTGGTGCCATTAGAAGATGTCGATTCCGCTTCACGTATATTTGGTTAAATAACGGTCGAAGCTTCTGGTTCTATCCAACGTATGTTGGAAGAGATTCCATTGCGGGATACCGTTGGCGAAACAGACGTTGGGTTTATTATGGTACTGATTTAAGAAGAATCAGCAGCTTCCAATGCGGTGGAAGATAATTAATATTAGAGCTGGCATGAACTCATATGGGTTCATGCCTTTTTCTATGAACAGAAAAAACCCACAAAGAATATTGTAATAGGTGTCAGACCTTATGAGGAGGAGAAAGATGTACCCTGTATACCCATATTACGGAATGATGAAAGAAACAAAGTATGTTCCGATCGCCTTCCCACCCCAGGAGCAACCACGTCAACCTGGTTATTAATATGAAATGAATCCACTTCCTATATCCGAAAATCCAGCTTACCAAGGATCGGGGAAACTGCGTGGAAAGGTTGCGATTATAACAGGAGGAGATAGTGGAATTGGTCGGGCGGTAGCTTATTCTTATGTGAAAGAGGGAGCGAAGGTTGTCATCGTTTACCTCGATGAGCACCGAGATGCACAATTGACAGAGCAAAGAATTCGAGAGCTTGGTGGAGAATGTCTTTTGATTCCCATTGATTTACGAGAGGAAAGTAGCTCCCAAGTGGTAATAGAAAAAACACTTGAAGCATTTGGTAAAATAGACATTTTAGTAAACAATCATGCCGTACAGTTCGTTCAAAAAAGCATCCTTGATATTACAGCGGAGCAGTTGTTAAACACATTTCAAACGAATATTTTTTCCTTTTTCTATTTAGTCAAAGCGGTTTTGCCTCATCTACAGACGGGTAGTTCCATAATTAATACCACCTCAATCACAGCATACGACGGACATAAGAAGCTCATAGATTATTCCTCCACGAAAGGCGCAATCGTTACTTTTACCCGATCCTTATCTCTATCTTTAGTAAAAAAGGGGATTCGGGTGAATGCGGTAGCGCCAGGACCGATTTGGACTCCGTTAATTCCGGCGAGTTTTCCCGCCAAAGATGTGATGAAGTTTGGGGTAGATACACCCATGAAGCGTGCCGGACAGCCCTTTGAGCTGGCTCCAACTTATGTGTATTTAGCTTCTGATGATTCCAGGTATGTTTCCGGGCAAGTGTTGCATGTAAATGGAGGACATATCGTCGAATCATAGGAAAAGGTTGCTTACTCTTAAATGAAATTTCTTGTCCTTAAGCGAGTAATCCAAAAGGTAAACAAGCGGAGAATTTTCCGTTAAATGCAGAAATGGAGCTTATTTCGGGGGGGATAAGGGGAGAATTTCCATTACCATTGCAAAAATATCCACAAGGATACAACGAATTAACTTTGTTTG